>JBDTXT010000359.1:0-3488 GCA_040006035.1 Pseudonocardiales bacterium
GGCGCACACCGGCGTCGGCCGCTTCGAGCACCCCGTGCGGTGCGCTGAGCGTCGGAGTCCCGTCGTAGCCCGCCGGCAATCCGACTGTCAACGACCTTCGGCCATCCCACGAAGCGTCAGATTCCAATGGCCGCGGCGTGCCTCGCGGCGGATGCCGTCAGGCGGCAGACAATCGGCTCTCCGATCCAGTGACTGCGCTGATGTGAGGTGTCGCAGTGACAGCCACGACATCCGAGCCGAAACCTCGGGTCGAGGCCATGGCCTATGCGCCTGGGCTGGACGGTGTGCGCGCGGTGGCGGTTAGCGCCGTGGTCGTCTATCACCTGAATGCCTCCTCGCTACCCGGCGGCTTTCTCGGCGTCGATGTGTTCTTCGTCGTCTCGGGATTCTTGATCACGTCGCTGCTGGTGCGGGAACATCGGGCGCGCGGGCGGATCAACATTGCCCGCTTCTACTGTCGGCGGGCGCGCCGCTTGCTGCCAGCCTTGTTCGTCATGCTGGTCGTGGTCGTCCTGAGCACCGCGGTGCTCTCCCCGGGGGACGTCTACCAGCTGCGCGGCGACGTCGTTGCCGCGATCTCGTACTGTTCGAATTGGACGCAGATCTCTTTCGGCCGCTCGTACTTCGGTGCGCGCCCCTCGCTGCTGCAACACCTGTGGTCACTGGCGGTCGAGGAGCAGTTCTATCTGGCCTGGCCGTTGATCCTGTTGGCCTTGCTGTACCTGGGCCGGCCGCGGTTGCCGCTCATCGTCACCGTGAGCGCGCTCGGCGCTTCCACGCTGTGGGCAGCGATCCTTTACCACCCTGGCAGCGACCCGTCCCGCATCTACTACGGCACCGACACTCACGCCGGTCCGCTGCTGGCCGGCGCCGCTCTGGCCTTCATGGTGGAATCCGGTTGGCGAATGGGCCGCGGCCGAGCCGATGCGGTGGCGGTCTGCGGTGCCGTGGTGCTGGCGTTGTGCTGCCTGCGCGTCGACTACTTCAGCAGCTTCCTCTATCGCGGCGGGTACCTGGTGGTCGCGTTCGCCGCCGGCGCGGTGGTGGCCGCGGCAGCACGGACCGATACCGCCACCGCGTTCGTCCTTTCGCGGCCCGTGCTGCGCTGGCTCGGAGTGCGTTCTTACGGGATATACCTCTGGCACTGGCCAGTGCTCATGTTGATCGGTCCCCGACAAGATGTGGCGCCGGCAACTACCTCAGACACCGCCCTTCGCCTCGGCCTAACCCTCGCGCTGGCTGCCCTGTCGTACCGCTTGATAGAACAGCCGATCCGCCGGCACGGTCTCGCAGCTACGTACCGTGCGACCGGCCCGGTGCGCGGCGACGGGCGCAACTCGGTGCAGCGACCCACGGCGGCGCTCGTCGCCTCGGTGGCCACAATCCTCGCCGTCACCTCCCAGCTGGCGAACCCGGGCGCCGCGACCAGCGTGCAGAACGACACCCGCCCGCGACCGCGCATTCACATCAGCGCGAAGTCTCGCGGATTCACACGGCCGGTCGCCGTCACGTTCTTCGGAGACTCCCAGGCCATGACCTTGCTGCTCAACCGGCCGGCCGGGCTGGAGGCGTCATTCCGGTTGACCGACGGCTCCGTGGAGGGTTGCGGGATCCTAGGCGGAACGGTTACCAGCCGCCGCGGGCCCTCTCGCAACCTGGACCGGGAATGCTCCGGCTGGCAGGCCAAGTGGCGAAAGACCGCGGCGAAGTCTCACCCACAGATCGCCGTCGTCGAGATCGGGGCGTGGGAAGTGTTCGACGACAGAGTCGGCGGCAGCACTCTGATCTTCGGCACGCCCGCGTGGGACGCTGAGTTCCGGCGGCACCTGCTAAGCGCGGTCACGTTACTCACCGACACCGGCGCACAGGTCGCCCTACTCAAGGTGCCGTGCTACCGCCCTATCGATGCTGGCGGCCTGCTCGCACTACCCGAACGAGGCGACGACAAGCGCACCCGGCACTTGAACGCACTGATGGCTCACGCTGCGGCACACAGCCCCAGCCGCGTCTTCACTGTGAGCGCACCGCACCAGTTCTGCGACGACCCGTCGGTGGCCACCAACACCGGCTACCGGTGGGACGGAGTCCACTACTACAAGGCCGGCGCCGCCCTCATGTTCAAGACGATCGCTCCCCAGCTGCTCAACATCCCAGCCAAGTAACGGACCGTACGGCGTTCGGCGAGAGGAGCGGTCGTTCCCGGCTGTGGCGCTCGGGCTGACCGGCGCCCGGACGATGGGGCGTCCGGCCGATGTATACGCTCCCGACGGCATCCGTCGTGGAGCGGCACGGCGGCGACACCGATCAGTGACCGCTTCGGGGAGGGCATGTGGGAACGAAACGTGGACCGCGCGTACTGGTCACCGGCGCCGGTGGCTTCATCGGTCACCACCTGGTGACGTCGTTGAAGCGGCGGGGCTACTGGGTACGCGGCGTCGACCTCCATCTGCCCGAATACACCCACGTCGACGCCGACGAGTTCGAAGTGCGTGACCTTCGCCGCTTCGACGAATGCCTGGTGGCAACCCGAGGCATCGACCACGTCTACGCCCTCGCCGCGGACATGGGCGGCATGGGTTTCATCTCGGCCAACCACGCGACGATCCTCCACAACAACGCTTTGATCAACATCCACACCATCGAAGCGGCCCGCGTGAACGGCGCCTCGCGGTACCTGTTCAGCTCGTCGGCCTGCGTGTATCCCGACCACCTTCAGACCGACGCCGACGTCGTCCCGTTGAAGGAAGACGACGCCTACCCCGCCAATCCGCAGGACGCGTACGGCTGGGAGAAGCTCATGGCCGAGCGCGTCTGCCTCGCCTACACCGAGGAACACGGCCTCGAGACGCGCATCGCGCGCTTCCACAACGTCTACGGCCCGTACGGCACGTACGACGGCGGACGCGAGAAGGTGCCGGCGGCGCTGTGCCGAAAGGTGGCCGCGGTGGAGCCGGGCGGGCAGATCGAGATCTGGGGCGACGGGGAGCAGACCCGGTCGTTCTGCTACGTCGACGACTGCGTCGAGGGCATCTACCGGCTCATGCAGTCCGACCATCCGGAGCCGCTCAACCTCGGTACCGAGGACATGGTGACCGTCAACCAACTGGCTCGCGTGATCATCGGCCTGTCCGGCAAGGACGACATCACCCTGCGGCACGTGGACGGACCGCAGGGGGTGCGCGGCCGCAACTCCGACAATCGACGACTGCGCGAAGTGCTGGGCTGGGAACCGGCGGTCTCGCTGAGCCAGGGCCTCGAGCCCACGTACCAGTGGATCGAGAAGCAGGTGGGGTCGGCAGGCCCACCCAACCCTTTCGAACGGACGGCGCAGAACGCGTGACCGACTGCTCGACCCGGCTGCACGTCATCACCGAGCGCGATGTCGGGCTGTTCTCCCTGATCCAACAGGTCGTCGCCCAGATCCCGTGGGCGCTCGCCGAACAGCGCATACCGGTGGTCCACTTCGGGGCCGGCACCTGCTATTGGAC
>JBDTXT010000360.1:0-3474 GCA_040006035.1 Pseudonocardiales bacterium
AGAGTCCGGCGCCAGGTTTGGTGATACACAAAACGGCAGCGGCTCTGATGCAGCTGGACCCCCACCTCCACAACTGGACTCCCCTGCCTGACCCCGCGCCCCTGCAGGCTCACTCGGCCGCGGCGGTACGTCACACCCGTTATGCGCGTTGCCGTACCCGACAGACCCCGCCTATCCGCGGCAGATGGGGGGTTTCTTGCCGCACGGTTAACGGCTGGCCGACAGCGTGCCGATCGGCTCGGGCGTCATGGTGTTGGTGAACACGTTCAGAGCGACGATGGCGACCACGACGTGGCGTCAGTCAGGGACGGGTGGCGTTCCTGGTTGCGTATGTGGCCGCGGTCTGCCTCGCGCCGTTCAGATGCTTACCGGGTCGACATCAATGATGTCTCCGCGTGAGTGCGCGGCTTTCTCGTCGAGAAACCGGCGCCTATAAGCCATACGGGCGTGATCGTCGAGTTCGGGGCGAGTCCTCCTCTGTAGCTGGGGGCCGAACGGTGCCTGCTTCGTCCAGGCTAGCCGACGCCGAGGCGACCACCCTGCGTGGCGTTCACCAGCGTCGCCGACGATCGGCGAACCGCCGCGCCGCTCGATATCCGATACGAGCGTCATCGGTTTCGTCGTCAACGCTCGCATGGAATTCTACTAAGCGGACCAGGTCGATCACTCGGTCCGAAGGAGCAGCGCGGTCGGCGTGTGAGCCGCGATGCGTGCCGGGATCGCGGCGACGATATTCGCGATCAGCAGGGCTCCGACTGCGACGAGCACGAGCGTCGCCACGGGTATCGCAGGTCGAGGCACCGCGTGTATTTCATTGGCGAACTGCTCCCACAGCGTGCGGCCGAGCGCTATGCCGAGTGGCATGCCGACGAGCGTGCCGATCAGAACGGCGGTCGTCGATTGCCAGGCGACGGTTGCCGCAAGCTGTTTCCCGGTGAAGCCCAGGGTTTTCATGACCGCCAGGTCCCGACGTCGGCGGCGAACGGTGGCAAGCAGGGTCAGGCCTAGACCGGACAGTGCGCCGGCCGCGAGCGCGGCGCCGAGAATGGTGGGCGTGGTTCCCAGTGCGCGGTAGTTGATGATTTCGGCCGGGTGCTGGACGGACACCACGGACCTGCTGCTCTCGTGCCCCGCTAGCGTCGTGACGATTGATGTCAGTGACCGGAATCCCGCTGCGCGGTCCGTGCCGTGGCGTAATCGCACCAGGATCACATTCGGTCCGGGGTTCGGCTGGTCGTAGATGTTACGAGCAGCAGCGGGGATGAGACTGTATTGCAGCAAGGCCCCATCGCCCATCTCCAGATGTTGCGCGCCGCCGATCCCGATCGCGGGCATAGTGGCTGTCCCGACGATCCGCAGCGTGGTCGAGCCAGCGCCACGGACGCCGACGTTGATGCTGTCGCCGACCCGTTTGTGCAGCTGCGCGAGTGTCTGCGCGCCGAGCACGACCTCCCCCGGCGCGTTGAGGCCGTGCCCGGACAGTATCGGGGGGCTGACCGCGGCGCCGGGGGTGCCGCCGATGACGGGAACGTCGTGTCCGTCGATCTGCAGCACCGAGAAGTAGTACCCCGCCCACGCGCCGATGTAGGGATCGCCGTTGAGCAGTTTCGCGGCCGCCTGTTCAGCGATGACGCCCACGCCGCCGCCGCCATTGATCTCGTAGTCCCAGTTCCATCCGTAGAGCGCTGGCTGGCTGACGAGCGTCTTCAAGCTCGTGCCGAAGATGATTGTCGTGGTCAGCACGACCATCGCCAGCGCGGCACCGATGATCGCCGATCGCGAGGGCACGGTCGCCCGTCCGGCACCCGGTTCGAGGGCGAACCGGACCCCAGTCACCGCCGACACCGGCAAGCCGGCGGCAGCTGCGGCGCGGGCCACGCCAGAACGCCGCGGCGTCGACCACTGCCTGCGTCGAGCGCTGCGGTGCGGAGCATCCAGATAGGCGACGGCAACAGCGAACCCGCCCAGGCAGACGACCAAGACCGTGAGCCCGACGCCGAGGACCACACCATCGGCGTACACACCGGAGTGCACAAAGCGCCGAAACGGACCCAGCGGAGCCAGCGGGGACACACCGAGCGCCACGACTACCGCCAACAAGGAGCCGGCGAGCACCGAACACGCGACCCCGAACAAGGCATCGATCATGGTCATCGACGGGTCGGCACCGAGCGCCCGCAGGACCGCGAGGTCGCCCCCACCACCGCGAATCTGACGGCCGATCACCTGCCCTGAGATCAAGAGCGCGGCGAGAGCCGCGATCAATCCGAATACGCCCACCGCGACCGACTCGGGCTTGAGCGCGCGCTCCGCCGTCGCCCTGATGACCGACAGCCGCAGTGACCCGAAGGGCAGCCCGGTGCGGGCAACCCGTGCGATAGATGCATTCACCCCAGCCACCTGCCGGCTGCCACCGACAAGTTGGATCCCGCTCACCGTCGCGTCGGCGCAGCAGGCCAGCAGTTGCCGGGTCAAGCCAGGCGTGAACAGCACCAGCGCGCCATTGCCAGCATCGACGTCGTCCTGGACCGCCTCGTGCACCTGGACCCCGGTGATACCGACGAGCCTGGCGCTGAAGCGCCGGTACGGCGCAGGCGAGGGCGCCTCACCAGATGGCGGCAGCAACGTTTGCGCGTTGGTCCAGGCACCGAATGACACCACCTCGCCAACACCGATTCCAAAGGCTTTCGCCGTCGTTGGATCGATGACGAACTCGTCCGCTCGCCGCGGATCGGCCATCCGGCCCTGGGCAATGACCACTCGGTCCTGATCGAAAAACTCACCGTCGACGCTGCCCGTGCCCGCGATGCCATCAGACGCCGGCAGCGGCACACCGTTCGCGTCGATCGGACCGACGTTCAGCCCGACAGCGGACTCGACGTTTCTGACATGGGACAGGTGGGCGATCGCATCTAGGACGCGAGGGTCATAACCGGTGTTCAATCCGATGGTTGGGTTGAACACCCGCGTCTGCGTGAAGTAATCCGAGGAGTTCACCCGCCTGGCCGCGACGTCGAATGACGACTGCGTCTGCCGGGCGATTACCAAGGCACCCATCGCGAGACCCCCGGTGAGCCCGATCAGCACGACGATGCTCAGGTAGCCGCGCCACCGGACGCCGAAGGTGAGACCGAAGCGATACCCCGCAACCCGAAGTGCACCTCGGTTCATGGCGCGGCCCCACCAAGCGGTTCTCGCGTCACGTCCTCATCGACCTCCCACAACGCGCACCGTTCCACGCTGCCCTCGACAGTCTTGACCGTGGGTTCGCCACTGCCAAGGTGGTCAACCTCCGCGGCCACGTCGTGGTAGCACCCACTTACCCCAGGTATTTGTCAGGACTAAGAGTCAGACGGTTAGCGATCATGCCGGTTGTGTGAGCGAAACGCCCGCCGCAAGAGCGGCAAACGCTAGCCTTGCGCCTTAGGCAACCATCTCATCGGCGCCGACTCGCACCGCGGGGCACGACTGGGA
>JBDTXT010000361.1:0-3466 GCA_040006035.1 Pseudonocardiales bacterium
AGCCGATCCCGATCCTCGCCGACCCGCTCAGTGTGCTGCCCGTGCCGAAGTAGAGCCGCAGGTCACCGGCCGAGGTGCGGCCGATGACATCCGGGTGGCCGTCGCCGTTGAAGTCGCCGGGGGTGAACACCGCCGTCATCCCGCCCCAGCCGACGCCGATCACGCGGTAGCCGGACAGGCCGGTCCCATTGCCGAAGTACAGCCGGAGGTCACCGGTCGAGGTGCGGCCGATGACGTCTGCGTAGCCGTCGCCGTTAAAGTCGTGCGACCTCGACGGTACCGGCGCGGCTGCCTTCGTGGTGACCGAGAGCGAGAAGTTGTATCCGCCGGTGACAACCGTGGAAACGGCACCGCCGGTGCGCGGAACCCGCCTGATCTCCGACGGCGCGTACGTACCGCACACCCCATCCCCGATCTTGGTGAAGTAGACCCGCTGCCCATCACTGGACCAGGCCGGCGTCATGTTGCAGCTGTTCGCGCCCGGCACGATCACCGTGGCCGTCCCACCCGCCGCCGGCAGGGTGGCGATGCTTGCCGGGCCCAAGGGGGGAAGGACCGACCCATCGTTACCCGACAGAAATTTGCTGAAGGCGACCTGCGTGCCGTCCGGTGACCAGGCATGATCGCCCGCGCCTGCGCTCCCCGGAATGAGCACGGCATCGGTTGGCGTTGCCCCGGTGATCCACAACGAGGTGGTGTTTCTTGTTTGATCCAACCGGGCCACGGTCAACGTGCCGTCTGGTCGCCACGCAGCGGCAACCGCCGGGCGTTCGACGGATCTGGGGGTGCCGCCAGTGGCCGCTACGACTTTGACCGTCGGATCCGGTGCCCCGAAGGTGCTGGCATTGTCGACGTAGGCGATGGTGTTGCCGTCCGGCGACCAGGTCGGCTCGCTCAACTTGAATTCGGTCAGATCGTTGCTCGTCTCGGCGGCAAGCACGGTCGTGCTCCCCGTCGCTAGATCACGGACCTCAAGGCTCGTTGTCGGCGCGGCGCTGTTCTTGATGTAGGCCAGCTTGGTGCCGTCCGGCGAAACCTCCGGGCCGGAGAAGTCGGCGGGGGCCGCAGGGCTGACAGGGCTGGCCAGCACGGTGGCGATCAGGGTGGGCGCGGCGGCTGAGGCCTTCACGATGGAGTAGCCCGAGGCCACAGGTTGTCCCGGTGGGGGTGTGGCAGCGGTCGAGCGCGACCAGACCAGTACGTCTGCGGCGGCGTTGGACGACCGCGTGACGGCCAACGTCGCGCCGGCGCTGGCCGGAAGCGACCCGACAAGCGCCAGGGCCGACGTCGCGGAAACTGTCGCGGCCGCAAGCAGCTGTCCCGAGTGCCAAGACAGGAGAGCCCGTGCGCCTGGTCGGCGAGGGATCTCGGGCCGGCTCGTGGTGCGTGCGAGTCGCGGGCGGCCCGTTCGCAGTTTGTTCGCCGCTGTCATCGCTGTTCCCCTCGGGGACAATTGTTGCCAACTGACGACTGGGTTGACGCGCGACTCGGGCAATCGGTTTACCGCCGGGGCGTTCGACGTGACGGATCGCCCGTGCCCGCCCGCGACTCCCTCGCCGTGGTCGGTAGTAGGTTTTGCAGCCGAGCTGCGCCGTCGGACCGAAACGGGCGATGACGGGCCATACCGTGAGTCGGTGTCCGGATGGGGTCGATAGGGCGTCGCCGGCGTCCTCGCGGCTCTGATCGCGCTGCCCCCAGTTGGTTTACGTCGTTGCTATTCGACCTGGACGGGTCCGGGATCGTGTCGGTCCGTCGACTGCCCGACGGGTCGCGCGTGGTGCTGGTCGAGGGCACCGCCACCGCGCCGATTGGGGAGCCCCATGGAGCTGTAATACGACGGCGACGGCCGGATGCTCGCCTGGCTCATCGACGAACCACTGGACCTGCGGCCCGCCCGGTCGCGCGTGGCTGACCCCTGACCAGCTGGACGGCACCTACCTGCGCTACGAGTCCCTCGTCAACGAAACCTGATTGTCCTTCGGGCGGCTACCTTGCTGCGCCGGCTCGAGCACGCCCACCGCACCGGAGCCGTAGCGGATCTCTGGACACAGTTGTGGACACGACCTGTTGCCCACCCCTGCAACCATGCCCTGAATGCGACATCTCTTGCCCCTGATCGCATCTTGTGACTGTCATGTACACGCCGTGCCCGACACTGGCAGTGTGGTGGTCAGGGGTTCGAGTCCCCTCAGCTCCACCCTGTGATCTCTCAGGACATGGGTCTGCCCAGGGCTGTGTGTGTCGCGCCCTGAAGCACCCCGGATCTGGCAGCGACCGGAAGTCTCAGCCACCCCGCCAGCGCCTCGATCTCCGCTTCGACTTCAGCGCGCATCGTGTTGGTGAAGCGCATGTCCTCGTGCAGGGCGTTGACCGCGAATTTCCCGGCCTTGCTGTCGACCTTGGCGTCGAGCTTGCCGACCAGGCGGTCGTGGTGCAGCACCGGCAGCGCGAAGTAGCCCCAGCGCCGCTTCGCCGCCGGCTTGTACATCTCGAGGAAGTAGGTGAAGCCGAAGAGATCCATCGTGCGCTCTCGGTCGTGAACCAGTCGGTCAAATGGTGACAGCAGCGCCGTGCGGCCGGTGAAGGGCTGGTCGAGCGCGTCTGGGTCCGCCCGCCACTGTCCATCGAGTCCGTCGACTGTCACGGGGACGCCGGAGTCGCCCACAGCGATCGGCTCGCCGGGGAGGGCGCGCGTTTTCACGCGGGCGATGCCAAGCGAGCGGAGCCGCCGCTCGTCGCGGCGTCGGTGGGACTCGGCCGCGGGAAGGCGCTCGAACTCCGGATAGACGCGGTCAGGAATATCCCAGAGCCGGTGCCGGCCGGCCCGAGCGGCGACCGCGACCTCCCCTCGCAAGGAGAGCAGCTCTAGCATCTGGGTGACGTTGCGGTTGTTCGTCCAGCCCGTCGACGCCCACGGCACCTGGCTGGTGTCCGGCACGTCGCGCGAGAGCCGCGGCCCGGCGTCGCGGAGGCGGGTGACGACGTCGCGACGAAAGCGATCGTTGGCCTCGACCCACGCCGAAGCCGTGGATGCGCGCTGTAGCCGGTGTCCTCGGGGACGTGCAGCGCCACGGCTGTCGTCGGCCGGACGTAGGCATTCAGCTCGAACAGAGCCCGGTCCTGCTCGAGTGCCCGGGTCAGGTCAGCCGGCTGGGACGACCTCCGAGCCGGCTCCACGCGACCAGGTCGGCGTTCGGCGCGATGGCGGCCGTCGGGTCTATCTGCAGCAGGGTGAGGTGGTCGACGAGGGCGACCAGCTCGGTCGGCCGGGTGGCCTCGAGCAGTTGGGCGCGCACGGCCAGCTGCCGCGCCTCGTCGCGGCCGAGCCGTCGCACGCCCATGGCTCGACGCTAGCGTCATCGGCCCACGTTGTGAGATTCAGCTGTGGACACCGAGGTCGCGGCGATCATCGAGCGGCTGCGTCGTTCCCGGTCCCTGCCGATGCTGCGGCTGATCGACGCCGCAG
>JBDTXT010000362.1:0-3461 GCA_040006035.1 Pseudonocardiales bacterium
GCCGCTCGACGAAGAACTCCTTGAGGATGACGTGGCCCATCGACATGGCCAGGGCACCGTCGGTTCCCGGCGCGGCGGGCAGCCATTCGTCGGCGAATTTCACGTTGTCGGCGTAGTCCGGCGCGACGGCGATGACCTTCTGGCCCCGGTAGCGGGCCTCGGCCATCCAGTGCGCGTCGGGCGTCCGGGTTACCGGCAGGTTGGAGCCCCACATGATCAGGTAGCCCGCGTCCCACCAGTCACCGGACTCCGGCACGTCGGTCTGGTCGCCGAACACCTGCGGCGAAGCCACCGGCAGGTCGGCATACCAGTCGTAGAAGGACAGCATCGCGCCACCGATGAGCGAGTAGAACCGGGCACCGGCCGCATGGGACACCATCGACATCGCCGGGATCGGCGAGAAGCCGGCGATCCGGTCCGGGCCGTAGCGCTTGATCGTAGAGACATGAGCGGCCGCGGCGATCTCCACCGCCTCGTCCCAACTGGCCCGCACCAGCCCGCCCTTACCTCGCGAGGACTTGTACCGCGCCGAGCGCACCGGGTCGCTGACGATGTCGGCCCACGCCAAGACCGGGTCGCCGAGCCGTGACTTCGCCTCCCGGTACATCTCGAGCAGCACGCCGCGCACATACGGATAGCGCACCCGCGTCGGCGAGTACGTGTACCAGGAGAACGCCGCGCCGCGGGGGCAGCCGCGCGGCTCGTACTCGGGCTTGTCCGGGCCGACCGAGGGGTAGTCGGTCTGCTGGGACTCCCAGGTGATGATCCCGTCCTTGACGTAGACCTTCCACGAACACGAGCCGGTGCAGTTGACCCCATGGGTCGAGCGGACGACCTTGTCGTGACTCCAGCGGTCGCGGTAGAAGTCATCGGCCTGCCGACCGCCGATCTTGTGCAGCGTCCGCAGGTCTTGGGACACCTCATCGCGGGTGAAGAACCGGCGGCTGTTGACGAGAGCGTCCTCGATACTTCCGGCCGCTGCGGCTACCCGGTCATGATCAGAGTCAGCGTGCGGTCTGCCGGCGTCTGCGCTCACGCGACGATCGGCCTCTCGGCACTGATCACTGCCCGGTCAGCACCCACAGGTTCGAGCCTCACGATCCGGGCCTCGTGGCCAAGATCAGGTCGGCGGCACGTGCGTTCTGCGGTGTCACGGACCTGATCCAGATGCTCCCACTCGGCAGTACTCAGTGTCGACAGCGCCGCCGGGAACACACCGTCCTGCTCCTTAAAGATGTGCTCGCGCAGCACGGCGAGCGTCTCGATCAGCCGCGCCGACCAGTTGGGATCGGCACGAGCGGTCCCATCGCCTGCCCCGGCCAGCACCGACTCGATCTGGCGATGCTCCGCCTCGAGAATCGCGATCTTCTCTGGGAAATCAGCTGCCATCGCCGGGAACAGACCCTGCTCCTCCACCACGGTGTGCGGCACGAGAACAGCCGAGATCCGGGTGCACAGTCCGATGATGGCGGCGGCGTCGCCGCGCCGGTACGCCGTCCGTATCTCGCCGATCAGATTGACGACGTGATCGTGCTCTTCGGTCAGTTTCGCGATCGAGGCCAACGACTGGCAGCCGCAGTACTCACACATGCACGACTCGCGCCGGTGCCGCGGCCTTGCGCACCACCGTCGTTGTCAGTGCGAGTACCAGAACGGCCACCACTGCCAAGGCGATCAGGCCCGGTGCGTAGTTCCCGATCCGTCCGTACAGCGAGCCCATGATCAGGGGCGGGATGAAACCGCCGAGACCACCGGCCGCGCCGACGACGCCGGTCACGGCTCCGACCTTGTTGGCCGGCGCGCGCTGGGCTACCAGGGCAAACGTCGCGCCCGAGGCGGCACCGAGAGCGGCGGCCATGACCAGGAAGGCGATAGTGCCCAGCGGGGCCAGCGACGGGGTCGCAGACTGCACGAGCGCTGTGGCAGCGACGACACCGAACGCGGACGCCAGGACCGGGATCGGGCCGATCCGGTCTGACAGCCAGCCACCGACCGGGCGCAGGATCACTGCCAGCAGGACGAAACCCGCCATCTTGTTGGCGGCGTCGGTCTGCGCCAGGCTGTAGGCGCTCTTGAGGTAGGTCGGCAGGTACACGCTGAAGGCGACGTAGCCACCGAACCCGACGGCGTACAACGCCGAGGCCTGCCAGGTGATCCGGAGTTTCACAGTCGCCCCGAGCCGTCGGCCCATCGATTCGGTGGGCAGCGCGCGTCCGGGTGCGTCGCGCAGCAGCAGGGCGGCCAGTACCCCGTAGATGGCGAGGACGATGGCGGTGATCAGGAACGGCGCCGCCATGCCGTGCGCCTTGACGAGCTTCACCGTCGTCAGCGCGCTGATCGCCGTCCCACCCATGCCGACGCCGAAGATGCCCACCGCGAAACCGCGGCGCTCGGGCGGGAACCAGGCGCTGACGAACGGCACGCCGACCGCGAAGGCCGTGCCCGCGAGACCCAGGAAGAACCCGCCCGCGAGCAGCGCGGCCAGGCTCGAGTGACCGGCGTAACCGATGAACAGAACCGGAATGATCGTCAGGAAGGACACGACCGGGAACATCACCCGGCCACCGAAGCGGTCGGTGAGCGCGCCGACAGGGATCCGGCCGACTGACCCGACGATGACCGGCACCGCGACCAGCAAGGCCTGCGAGAAGGCCGACAGGTGCAGCGCGCCCTTCAGGCTGGGCCCGAGCGGACTGAGCAGCGCCCAGGCCCAGAAGTTCACCGCGAAACCGACGGTGGCCAGAGCCAGCATCACCATCGCTCGTCGCGGCACAACCGTCCCTGGGCCGGGCTGGCCGCGATCTGCCGGTTTCGTCGTTGTCGCCATGTCATCCTCGCTCGCATTTCGGGCGGGCAGCCAGCGGTGATCGCACAGTGCCCATCCCTCAATCATCGACATTTGCGAGCCGCTCCCCCACCGACTTTGGTCCTGTGCCGCCCAGCCGAATGACCCAAGACCAAGGGGGCACTGCTTGCCGCGCCTATCCATGCCGCTCGGCCTTGCCGAAGGGCGCACGCCGCCCAGGAGAAGGGCGGCGGCTGGGTCAACCCCTGGTCTCGTTCATGCCGGTGGTTTGGTGCCCGTCGACAGTGCGGCCAGGGCGGCGCTGAGCCGCGTTCCGGCCTGTTCGGCGACACCGCTCAGGGCAGAGTTACCGGTGGCGCTGACCATCACGGCGGGATTCATCGCTTCGACGAGGGTGTGTTTGTCATCGATTGAGCGGACCACGACGTTGCACGGAAGCAGCAGCCCGATCGATGCCTCAATACCTAAGGCTTCGTGGGCCAGCGGCGGGTTACAGGCGCCGAGGATCAGGTGCGGGGCCATGTCGACGTCGAGCTTGGCCTTCATGGTGGCCGCGACGTCGATCTCGGTGAGGATGCCGAATCCTTGGTCGGCAAGCGCCTCGCGGGTCCGTTCGACGGCGTCGGCATAGGCTGCGGTCAAGGTGATGCAGATT
>JBDTXT010000363.1:0-3456 GCA_040006035.1 Pseudonocardiales bacterium
CGTCGAGGCGCTGCAGGTTGCAGTTGATGACGAACGTGAGGTTGTCGAGCTCCTCGCGGGACGCGACCCCGATCGCGCCCAGCGACTCGATCTCGTCCATCTCACCGTCGCCCAGGAAAGCCCAGACGTGCGAGTGGGAGGTGTCGGTGATGCCCCGGGCGTGCAGGTAGCGGTTGAACCGGGCCTGGTAGATGGCGCTGATCGGCCCGAGGCCCATCGAGACGGTCGGGAATTCCCAGAACTCCGGCATCAACCGCGGGTGCGGGTAGGACGACAAGCCGTAGGGGGCGTGCGACTTCTCCTGGCGGAAGCCGTCGAGGTGGCGCTCGGTGAGCCTGCCCTCGAGGTAGGCGCGGGCGTAGATACCCGGGGCCGCGTGGCCCTGGAAGTAGATCTGGTCGCCGGGGCCGCTGGCCAGGTCCTTGCCGCGGAAGAAATGGTTGTAGCCGACTTCGTACAGCGACGCGGCGCTGGCGTACGTGGCGATGTGGCCGCCGACGCCGACGGTCTTGTTCGCGCGCGAAACCATGATCGCGGCGTTCCACCGGATGTAGGCGCGAATGCGGCGCTCGATGTCTTCGTCGCCCGGGAACCATGGCTCGCGTTCGGGGGGGATTGTGTTGATGTAGTCGGTGCTGCGCAGCGCAGGAACGCCGACCTGACGCTCGCGGGCTCGCTCGAGCAGCTTGAGCATCAGGAACCGCGCGCGCTGGCGGCCATCGGAATCGACCGCCGCGTCGAACGATTCGATCCACTCGCGAGTCTCCTCGGGATCGATGTCGGGCAGTTGGCTCGGCAGGCCGTCGGTAATGATGTTGAATCGGTCGCGTGTCACGCTCTCCAGTGTCCACCAAGGGGAGCCGCTAAGGTCAAGCTGAGAGTTACCGCGGGGTAATGCTTGACGAAGGCTCAACCGAGACAAACCTCAGGAGGATGTCGCCGTGAGCACGAGCTCACCGTCCGGTCACGGACCCGGTGTTGCGGAACGGATGGGTTTCCAGACCGAGATGGTCGTAATGGAAATTGGCTACGACGACGATATCGACGAGGAGATTCGCGGTCTGATCGAGAGCCAGGTCGCTACGACGCTGGTCAACGAGGACTCTGACGACGTCGTCGACGTGGTGTTGCTCTGGTATCGCGAGGACGACGGGGATCTGGGCGACCTGTTGGTTGACGCGATCCGCCCGCTGGCCGACGACGGATTCATCTGGCTGCTGACACCGTTGCGGGGACGCGACGGTTACGTCGAGCCGTCCGACATCGCCGAGGCGGCTTCGGTGGCGGGGTTGTCGCAGACCTCGATAACTACCGCCGGCACCGAGTGGTCCGCCGCTCGCCTGACCTCACGTAAGTCCACTGGCGTCAAGCGATGATCCAGGTCGGTGACGAGGCCCCCGACTTCATGCTGCACGACCAGAACAACGAGGAGTTCACCCTCTCGTCGCTGCGTGGGTCGCGGGCGGTGCTGCTGATCTTCTTTCCGCTCGCGTTCACCGGGATCTGCACAGGCGAACTCTCTGCGGTGGCGGCCGACCTGTCGGCCTACCAGAACGACGATGTGCAGACGGTCGCGATCAGCATCGACTCGGCGTACTCGCAGAAGATCTACAGTCAGCGCGAGGGTTACGAGTTCCCGCTGCTGGCCGACTTCTGGCCGCACGGCGGGGTGGCGCAGGCCTACGGCGTCTTCAACGAGGTCACCGGCTTCGCCAACCGCGGCACCTTTCTCATCGACACCGACGGCATCGTCCGCTTCGCTGAGATGAACGGGCCCGGTGAGGGCCGCAATGCGCAGGATTGGCGCGACGCGATCGCCAAGCTGTAGCCAACGACTCACCACTCAACTGGCGGGATCGGCGTGGCTGGCCGATCAGGCGCGGTGGGCCCGGACGAGGGCGTCGATGGCGGGACGGTCCGCGCCTTCGACCGGCCGGTGCACCGCCTCGGCGCGGTCGATGACGAAGTCCGTACCGGCCAGGTCGGCCACGACATCTGCTGCCGTGAACAGCACGGCCGGGTCCTGGGGTCCGCCGACGCCGTCGGTGATGTTGGCGCTGTCGTGGCCGATGACCAGCAGCGTGCCGCGGGCAGCCAGTGCGGCCGCTGCGCCGGAGACGGCCTGCGTCCGCTCGCCAGCCGGCAGTTGCAGATAGCACAGCAGGACCAAGTCCACGGGCTTGGCGGGACGGTAGGTCGTGGCGTCGCCGAGCACCCACGCGACTCGGGGTGCCGCGCGATCCTGCCGCGTCTCGAGCGTGCGGCCCTTGTCGAGAGCCACCGCGGAGAAGTCCAGGGCGCTCACCTGCCAGCCGCGCCCAGCCAGCCACAAGGCGTTGCGCCCCTCGCCGCAGGCCAGGTCCAGGGCCCGGCCGGGCGGCAGGTCGGCCAGCTCGCGCTCGACCCAGCGGTTCGGCTGCGTGCCCCACACCAGCTCGACCGCCGCGTAGCGCTCGTCCCACTGCTCGGATCTCACCGGCGCACCGTGCGGCCGTACCGGTCCGCCAGCTTGGCGGCGCGGTCCTGCGCGGGAGCAGCCGTACCCGGTTCAACCGGTTCGCTGGCCTCGTCGAAGTCCCGGTCGTCGCGCTGCCGGGTTTCCGCGCGCACCATCGCGATGGGCGCCGCGAGTGCGAGCAGTGCGAACAGGTACCACTGGATGATGTAGGCGACGTGCTGCGGTTCGATGGCCCCGCCGGCGGGGTTCGACAGGTCCGGCTTCGGGATCGCTGTCAGCCCGGCGGTGCCGGGCTGGCCGCGCAGCAGTTCGGCGTAGCCGTCGAACACCGCTGCGCCGAGGCGGCCCGCCTGGTCACTCGTGTTGATCGACTCGAGTTGGCCGTTGCCAAGCTGGGCAGCCTGGTCGTGACGGGATTCGCCCGGCTGCACCCGCGCGCTCACCGTCACCGCTCCGCTCGGCGCGGCGGGGATTGTCGGCGCCGCAACCGTCGACGCGGCATCGGAGATGAAGCCCCGCACGATCAGTAGCGTGCCGCCCGTCGTGCGCAGTGGGGTGAGGACCAGGAAGCCCGTGTCGTCGTCGACGGTGCGCTGCCGCACCAGGCCTTGGTGGGCGGTGTCGTACGTACCGGTCAGCTGCACCGTGCGGAACTGGATGTGGTGTCGACTCGGATGGGCGCCAGGTTGCCCGACGAGCGGCAACACGGCGGCCACCGGGGCGGCCGCGGCGTGCGCATTGCGCCGCAGCTCGCCATTCGCCCCCGCCTTGCCCTCGAGACGCGCGATCTGCCACGTACCGGCGAGCGCGCAGCCGATGGCGACTAGCAGCATGAGGGCAGACAGCGCCGCATAGCGCGGTAGGCGCAGCATCCTCAGCACCAGCTAACGGTACGGCGAGTTCGGATGCGCGTGCCCGGTACCCTGAGCCGGGCCGCTCAGGCAGCCCAGCGGGCGCTTAGCTCAGCGGGAGAGCACTCGGTTTACACCCGAGCGGTC
>JBDTXT010000364.1:0-3451 GCA_040006035.1 Pseudonocardiales bacterium
GTGGCCCAATCGATGTCGAGGCGGACGTCGCTTCCGGGCGCGTGTTTGGTGGCGTTGGTGAGGGCTTCCTGCACGATCCGGTAGAACGCGAGCTCGGCTGGGCCACTAAGCGCACCCGGGATGCCGTGCTTAAAGGTGTGCAGTCGCATGCCGGCGGCGGTGAATCCTTCCAGCAGTCGGTCGAGCTGCTCAAGGGTTGGGGTGGGGGCGCGGCGGGAGCTGGGCATGGGGTCGCCTTCGGCGCGCAGCAGTCCGAGGGTCGCTCTGAGTTCGTCGAGGGCGGCTTTGCTGTTGGCGGTGATGCCGGCCAGCGCTGTCGATGCGGCGGCCGGATCGCGCTGTAGCAGGTACTGCGCGACGCCGGCTTGGGCGTTGACGACGGCGATGTGGTGGGCGAGGACGTCGTGTAGTTCGTGGGCGATGCGGATGCGTTCGGCTGTCACCTGGCGGTCGGCTTCGGCCTGTTTGGTGCGCTCGGCGTTCTCGGCCCGCAGGTCGGCGGCGGCGATCCGGTCCTGTCGTTCCTTCATCAGGCGTCCACTCACGGTGGCGACGACGGCCCAGTTGAGGTAGAGCCAGTCCAGCCCGGTCGGATGGTTGATCAGGGCAACGCCGAACTGGACGGCGGCAACGACGGCCGTCGCGGCCCAGGCGAGCCTCGCCGAGTGACGCGCGGCGACGGTGTAGAGGGCGAGCATCGTCGCTACCGGAAGGATGGTGGCCGCCGGGTGTGCGTGCGCGGTGAACGCGATGTCGACGGTCTCCACCGCCAGGACCACGCCGAGCACCGGCAACGGCCAGCGGGACCGCACCGTCAGCGGCAGCCACGCCAACACGATCACGACAATGGTCCACGTGATCGACGACGGCCGGCCGTGCCCGGCAAGACTGAGCACCAGCATGAGCGGTAGGGCCGCCACCGTGAGCAGCGTTTCCGGACGGATGCGACCCGGCTCAGCGGCGGTGCCGGTGACACCTGCAGCGTCGACGGTCGAGGCCGGGCGTCTCGTGGCGGACCGTGTCATGTGCGTTACCCGCTTCATTGGTGTCTGTCCTGATCGGGGCGGCGCGGGGCTGCCCCGTCGCATTGTCCTCGTCAGAGTCGGCTCACGCTGCGCCGGAATGCGTCGGCGTTCGGTTGTCGCCGTCGGCGAGCGCCGAGGTGTTCGCCGTGCTGTCGGAGCCCTCGACCGAGACGTGGGGCAGGACCCGGTCCAGCCAGGACGGCAGGGCCCAGTTCCGCGCTCCGATCAGGTGCATTAGTGCGGGGATCACGGTCATGCGCATGAAGACCGCATCGACCAGCACCGCGATCGCCAGCCCGACTCCGAACTCGGAAATGGTGCGGACGCCGGCGACACCGAAGGAAGCGAAGACGCAGGCCATGATCGCGGCGGCGGTAACAATCACGGCGCCAGTGTCGCTGACGCCGACCCGGACCGCGCGCCGGTTGTCCCCGGTGTGGGTCCATTCCTCGTGCATCCGGCTGACCAAGAACACGTGGTAGTCCATCGACAACCCGAACACCACACCAACCATCAAGATGGCGACGATGTACTCCACCGGCCCCGGGCCACCGACGCCGAACAGCGACGGTCCCCAGCCCCACTGAAATACGGCGACGGTAGCGCCCAGAGCAACAGCGATTGTGAGCAGGTTGCCGATCGCCCCGATCAGCGGGACGAGCAGGCTGCGGAAGGCCAGGGTCAGCAGCAAGAACCCGAGCACGGCGATGATGATCAGGAAAAGAGGCAGCTCGCTGGTCAGAGCGCTGGCGAAGTCGATGTTGGTCGCTGTCGTTCCGCCCACGTAGACCCGCAGGTTGCTGCCGGCCTCGGCATGCTTGACGAGGTCGGAGCGAAGCCTGTGCACCAAGTCGCTGGTGGCCTTGTCCTGGCCAAACGAGTTCGGCACGACCTGCAGGGTGTAGAGGGTGTCGCCCGAGACCGCCGTCGGGGTGCCGACCGAAGCGACGCCTTTGACGTCGGCGAGCCGAGTGGTCAGGGTGGTCCATGCTGTGCGGGACTGGGCGTCGGGAGTTTGTGCGACCAGCAGCAGCGCCGAATCGAAGCCCTTGCCGAACGAGCCCGACATGGTGTCGGAGTAGCTCCGGCCGCTCGAGCCATGCGGATCGCTGCTGGCATCAGCCGAGCCGAGCCGAATGACGAGCGCCGGCAGGGCCAGGCAGATCAGGACCGCGGTCGCGATGGCACCAGTGATGATCGGGCGGCGCTCGACCAGCCCAGCCCATCGGCCCCAGACACCGTGCACGCCTGCACCGCCGGCCCCGGGTACGACGACCTGTTCAGTCGCGACGACGGCGGCCGCGCCAGCGGCTGCGTCGACGGCGGTGTCGGCCAAGCGCCGGTCGGAACGGCGTAGCACCCGGCGGCCGATCATGCCCAGCAGCGCCGGCAGCAGCGTGACCGCGGCCAGCACGGTCAGGAACACCGTCAGCGCAGCGGCGATGCCCAGGCCGGTCAGGAACCCGACGTTGAGCA
Source organism: Pseudonocardiales bacterium (assembly GCA_040006035.1). Lineage (GTDB taxonomy): Bacteria > Actinomycetota > Actinomycetes > Mycobacteriales > Jatrophihabitantaceae > QHCC01. The sequence continues at coordinate 2,502 of JBDTXT010000364.1, forward strand.
CGAACATGCCCAGCAGCGCGATGATGACCGTGCCGCCGGCGAACAGCACAGCGCGGCCGGAGGTGTTCATCGCCGTGGTGACCGCGGTCGGCACGTCTGCGCCTGCCAGCAGCGCCTTGCGGTGTCGATTGACGATGAACAGCGCGTAGTCGATACCGACGCCCAGACCGATCAGGGCTCCCATTTCCAGAGCAATACTGTTCAACGTGATGGCGTGGGAGAGCAGCATGACCGCCAGGCTGGACAGCCCGACCCCGGACACCCCGGTGATGATCGGCAAGAACGCGGCCCAGACGGAGCGGAACACAAGCAGCAGGATCACCAGAGCGGCCAAAATTCCGATGACCGAGCTGGCCCCGCCGGGCGAGATCTTGGTGAAGGCCGCACCCCCGACCCGTACGTCCAGCTGATCGGTGCCGGCGGCCTTGGCGAGGTTCTTCGCCGCGTCCGCGTGCTTGTCCGAGTCGAACAGCACGGTCGCGTACGCCGTTCGCGAGTCAGCACTGACCTGCTTCGCGGCGGTCGAGGTGAACGGGCTGAGCACCGTCTTCACGCCCTCGACCTCGGCCACCTTGGCCAGCATCGGCGTAATCGTCGAACGCGTCGCCTCCGACACTGCCGAGCCGCTGTCGGTGTGCCAGACAATGGTGCCGGACTTCACCTTCGCGGCATCGCTGCCGCCCTGGGCCAGCAGGTCGTAGGCAGTGCTGGAATCGCTGGCCGGCAACCGGCCGGAATCACTGAACCCCGACCCTACGACCCCGACCATCCCACCCAGCGCCGCCAGCAACACAACCCAACCGACGACCACCAAACTCCCGCGGCGAACACACCAACCAGCGAGACCAACCATGACAAGTACACCCTTCAGAGCCTGATGGAGCCGTGTTCTCAACTGTCCAAGCAACACGACCCAGGCGCGTCAACCCAGCGCAGTCACTTCCACGTAC
>JBDTXT010000365.1:0-3450 GCA_040006035.1 Pseudonocardiales bacterium
CCTTGATCAGCTCGATGTTGTTCTTGCGCACCAGGTCGAGGGCCATGTAGCCCTGCACCGAGACGGCCATCTGGGTCAGGATGTCCTGGTGGCGCTGCCGGATGGCGAACAACGCGTCCGAGCGAAGGGTGTTGGCCTCTTCGGTCTTGCCTGCGGCTTGCAGCTCGGCCACCTTCTGTTCGATGGCGGCGTCGAGCGCCTGGGCGAGCTGGTTGTACTCGCTCAGCTTTCCCATCGCCGTCCACATGTTGGCCTTCTCGGTCTCGATGCTGGCGTTGTCCTTACGCAGCTCGTCCTGACCGGAATCCAGGGACTTGATGATCGCGTTGAGGTGGCTCTGCGCCGACTCGTACTTGGCGAAGTAGCGCTGCACCTTGTCCCCGCCCGGCAGCCACTTGAGGACCTTCTTCACGCCCGTCAGGTCGGCTCGGTTGGGGTCGAGATCGGTCACCGTGGCGCGCAGGTCGACGAGCGTGTTGGCTACCCGCGACTGGGCGTCGCCGGCACCGCCCTTGCTGCCCTTGACGACCGCGGCCGGGCGGTCGAGCATCCGGCTGGACACCTGCGCCGTCGCCCGCATGTCCTTGTCGCCCATCGACGTGATCGAGTCGATCTTCTGCGTGAAGGCGGGCGAGCGGGTGTCCATGTTGGCCAACTCGCTGGCGAAGGCAGCGGCCTTGGCCTGCAGTTCGGTCTGCTTGGCCAGGTCGACGGGGATTGCCCCGGCGGCCTGCTCCGGCTCGATGACGGCAACCGGCGCCGGCGGCGCCAGGACGAGGCCGGTGCTGGTGGTCACCGGCGCGGGCGCCGTTGCAGCCGGGGTACTGGTCGAACCGAGGTCGAGCTCGGACATGATGCGGACTCCTTGTTGTGCAGGGCTGACTGGGTCCCGACGTGAGGACGGTGCCGGGCACGACCTTCACACTAGTGTCGCTTGGACGTGGTTAGAGATAACCAGCGATGGCTGGCAGCAGGTCGTGGAAGGTGCGACCGGAAGCCGCGTTGCCCAGGGCCGTCATCGACCAGCCTTGCCCGTCGCGCGACACCTTGGCCATGATCTGCGCGGTGTGCGAGCCGGTGCCGGTGAGGTCGTAGCGGGCGATCTCGGTTTCGTTGGACTCGTCGATGAGGCGGACGAACGCGTTCTCGATCTGCGAGAAGTCCTGGCCGGTGAAGGAATTGACGGTGAACACCAACGTGGTCACGACCGGCGGAACCTGCGAGAGATCGACCTTGATCGACTCGTCGTCGCCGTCACCCGCACCGGTGCGGTTGTCGCCCGTGTGCTGGACGGAGCCGTCCTTGCTCCTCAACTGCTGGAACCACACCTGGTCGACGAGCGTGCCCGACGCGTCGAAGAGCAGCGCCGAGGCATCCAGGTCGATGCTCTGGGCCCGGCTGCCGAACAGGCCCTTCTTGCGCATCGCATCCCAGCCCAGGCCCATCCGAACCTTGCTGAGGGTGCCCCCGCCGGCCTTGGTCAACGAGACCTGCTGGCCCTTGCTCAAGCTGACGCTCACGAGCTCGTTCCTTCCTAGCGGGAACCGCTACTTGCGTCCCGCGGTCCAGTTCATACCCCAGCCGTAGGCCTCGTCGAGGACTCGCTGGCCGCCGTTGAGGTAGTTGACCTCGCGGCGCACGGACAGGTCACCGCCCGAGCTCTCGAGCATCGCGATGCCACAGATCCGGGCGCCGTCACGTGTGTCGTCGAGCCGGATCTCGATCTCGGGCCCGCTGGCCGGGTACAGCGTGACGACGCCATTGGCCGCCGCCCAGTTCGCGGCGCCCTGATAGATCAGCGCGAACACCATGATCCGCTTGATCCGGTCGGCGTAAGCGAGGTTGACGAACAGGTTCTCACCGGCCGCATTGGTGCCGGAGCGGTCGTCACCGTCGAGCCAGATCACGTTCTCGCGGACGTCTCTCGGGCTGGCGGTGAAGGAGTTGCCCAGCGCCTGCACGACGCCCTTGGACCCGTCGGTGAACTCGAACAGGCACCCCAGGTCAAGGTCGAGCGCGGGCTGAACCCTCTTGAACAGGCCGCCACCCTGGCCAGGGGGCCGGGCGTTCCAGTTCAGGTTGACGCGCAACAGACCGGTGGCCGAGCCCTGCTTGGTCAGCGAGACCTTCGGCGCAGCCTTGGTCAGCGTCACCTTCGACAATGACACCGGGCCCGCCGGAGCTGACGGCGGTGCCGTAGCCAGCGGGGTGCCAGGTGGGGCGCTCGGCGCCGTCGCCGGCGGCGGGGGCGGGGGCGGGGGCGGCGCGGCCGGTTGTGCGGGACGCTTCGTGTAGTCGATGCCCATACCTACTTAACTCCCATCAGACGCCTGCGGGTTCCCGGTCGAGTCCGCCGGCTTCATCCGTAGTGGCTTCGCGCCGGTTTCGCACGATCGAGGAGACCAGCGCGGCCCCGATGAAGCCGACCCCGATGAGGCCGGTGACGACCTCGGGCACGTTGTATTTCATGGTGAACAGCAACAGCACGGCCAGCGCGCCGATGGCCCACAGTGCCCCGTGCTCGAGGTAGACATACTCGGCCAGCGTGCCCTTGCGTACCAGGTAGACCGTCAACGAACGGATGAACATCGCGCCGACGCCCAGCCCGATGGCGATGACGATCGGGTCGGACGTAATGGCGAAGGCTCCCACCACACCGTCGAAGCTGAACGAGGCGTCCAGGACCTCCAGGTACAGGAACAGGAAGAACGCCGCCTTTCCGACAGCCTGCACCATCTGCTTGCTCCCGCCGGGCACCTTCACCTTGGGGGCATCGGCGTGACTCTCGCCGACCATGTGCTCGACGACGTCTTCTTCCTCGGCCTCGAAGAACTCGCCGAGGCCGTTCACCGCCAGGTAGGTGACCAGCCCCAGAATTCCCGAGGCCAGCACGGTCGAGACCTTGTCGTCCGGGGCCAGCGTGTAGGCCGAGACGGCCAGCGCCACCAGCGCGATGACCACCGAGAGCTGGTCCAGCTTGCCGATCTTGGCCAGCGGACGCTCCAACCACGACAACCAGGTGATCTCGCGCTCCTCGAGGATGAAGTCCAGGAAGAGCACGAGCAGGAAGATGCCGCCGAAGGCCGCGATCGCGGGGTGCGCCGCGTGCAGCAGGTAGCCGTAGGTGCCCTTTTGATTGGGGTCGCCCTTCTCGAGGGCAAGCCGGACCGCCTCGACCGGTGAGAGCTTGGCCGTGATGCCCACGATCAGCAGCGGGAAGATCAGCCGCATGCCGAATACCGCGATGGCGACGCCGACTGTCAGGAAGATCTTCTGCCAGAACGGGCTCATCCGCACCAGCACGGTCGCGTTCACCACGGCGTTGTCGAAGGAGAGGGAGACCTCCAGCACCGCCAGGATCGCAGTCACCGCCAGACCGGTCGCGCCCCCGTAGATGAACCCGAGCGTGAGGCCGATGGCGGCAATGCCCAGCGACGCACCAAAGGTCTT
>JBDTXT010000366.1:0-3441 GCA_040006035.1 Pseudonocardiales bacterium
CGCCGCCTTTCGTGAGTCGGTCGAGAGCCTGCTCGGCGACCCGGCGTCGTTCAGCATCTGGAGTGTCTGGGTCCTTGCCCCGTTGCAGCCACACAATCTCGTGCAGACCCAGGTGGCCGGCTTCCAGGGCGGGGCAGAAGTGCTCATTCGATCTAGATCCGTTCGTGGGCCGTTGTCTCCGCTTCAGGGTGTGTCCGTGTTGCCGGCGTCCGCTTGCGACGCGTACTCATCCAGTTTTCGCAAGGTCGCCCGCGCACGCGCGCGTAATCCTGGACCGTCGAGTCCGCCGGCCCTGGCCCTTAGGTCGGGATCGCTCACGTAGTCGTCAACGTGGAAGAAGAGCCCGTCGAGAATGGCGAACAGATCTTGGGTCCACAGCGTCGGGTCTGCCTTGTATTGCGCTAGGTACCTGGTCTCGAATTGATCGGCAGTCACGGCGCCCGATACAAAGTCTGCGATCAACTCGCGGTGCGGGCGTAACGCGTTCCTCATGGCGTCTGTCGATTCATCCACCGCCAAGGCTCCTTCGCTCGATGACGTTGCGCATCTGCTCTTCGGACATGTGCCAGCCACATATGAATTCCCCGTCCGGCCACTGGGCGACTACTAACCGGGTCGAGGTGTTGTAGCTGAGTACTGCGGGCTGCTTTCGGTAGGTGCCGAACACTCGGATGGTGGCCGGATCATTGATGAATCTCTCAATCGTGTCCGCAAACTCTTTATACCCGCTGGCGCCTTTAGCTCCCCTGACGCCGAAGTCTCCTGCGTGTTTGAACTTCTTTTCGATCTGGTGGCGCGACATCGTCATTTTCGGCGTCTTCGCTGCTTTGGCCACGGCGACGAGATGGTCCTGCGCGAGCTTCTCCGCAGTGGTCAAGACGGCGGGGAGTTGGCCGACTTCTTCGGCGGTTGCGACGCTGATTCGGGCGCCGAGGAGCCCTTTGAGGTTGCGGCTGACCTCGACGATCCGGGCCGAGGCGGCGGTGATCGTTTCCGAGAGAACGCCGATCATCTTGATGAACGCGACGATGATGCCGCGGACCTTGAGCACCGCGGCGCCGACGCGGGCCGCCTGCGCGCCCTGCGCGCCTAACTCGCTCAGCCCGAAGGTGTAGTACGCGAGCCCGCCGCCGGCGAGCTGGATGCCGGCCGACCACTCGAGCAGGCTGAGCAGCTCATGCTCGACGTCGGAATGCGCCTGGTCGATATGTGACGCGAAGTCCGAGCAGGCGCCGGCCATCGCGCGGTAGCCGGCCACCAGGTCCCACAGGTGCTGATCCATCGCCCGGCAGGCGGTCATCGCGTCATCGACCTCGGGACTCACCTGCGAGGCGATGCACTCCAACGCGTCCTGCACATACAGCGTCGCCTCACCGATCGACAGCGCGGCGGCCGACCACGCCGCCGCCGCGGACCGCAGCTTGTCCTGATGCCCACCCGGCCAGACATAGCCGACCGCGTGCTCGACCAGCCACCACCCCGACGGGACCGGCGAGGACCCGCCAGCCGCACTCGGCGCCGCACCCAACACGGCCGCGCAGCTGGCGTAGGCAACGTGATCAGGCACCGCCTGAATCAAGCCAGGCGTCGACCATGACTCGGCCCGCCCATAGTTGAAGCCGGTCTGCTGCAGCAGCGCCGCCAGCTGATAGCAGCCATTCGCGACGTCCTGCGTGACACCGACGGTCATCGCCGCCGCATCGTCATAGGCAGCAGCCCACCCACTGCCCGCCGGATCGGTACCCGCCATCGCAGCAGATCCGGCCAACCCATCCAGCAGCCCCAGCCCCGACCGCGTCACCCGCCCAGCAATCTCAGTCCCGAACGCCATGCTCGCCGCGTGATAAATATGAGGATCGACATCCAACCGAGGACCCACTGCTCAGCCCCACATGCTTCGGTTGGCGGCGACCGCGGCCACGTAATTGCCATGCGCCGTAGCACCGATCCGGCGCAACGCCGTCACCGCCAGATGCATCTGCTGCGCACCGGCCAGCCACTCGTCGTGCGCGCGGCGATGCTCGGCAGCCGCCGCACCGCTCCACCCCGCATGCAGCCGCCGCACCTGCGCATCGACCTCATCAAGCCATTGCGACAGGTTGCGCTCGAACCCGCACATCCGGTCGATGACGTCGTGCAGCATCTCGAGATCGACGACGAAGGCGCCCATCAGAGCTGCCCGCCGGCCCAGGCGACGGTGCGCGACGAGTCGTCCTCGGCCATGTCGTAGCCCTGGCCGGTCGAGGCCAGCAGCCGCGCCATCGCGTCGAGGGCATCGAGTACCTCGCAGGCGCCAGCGGACCATTGCGCCCAGCCGCGCTGAAACCCGACCGCAGCCTGCCCGCGCCAGCCGCCGTCGAGCAGCCCGCCGGCCTCAGTCCCGAGCCGGCTCAGCTCCGATCGCACCTCCGCACCGATCTGGTCGAGCTGCACCGAGGCCGCCTGCAACTGCGCGGTCGTCACCTCGAAACCCGGCAAAACACCCACCCCCGATCAATTCGGTCGAGCGCCGAGCTTAAGCGGACCGGCGGCCACCGCGCGCGTCCCAGAGCCCCCCTGTGGATAACCACGCCGCTCGCGACGATCACCGCACAGCTGGCCGACCTCTACTGCGCGGTGCCCGACTACGGCGGCCGACAAAGCGTCACGCCCCGCTCAGTAGCCTGGGCAGGTGATCGACTTACGGCTGCTGCGCGACGACCCCGAGCGGGTGCGCGCCTCGCAGCGCATTCGCGGTGAGGACGAGGCTCTCGTCGACGTGCTGCTGGCGGCGTTCGACGTCCGGCGGGCCGCGGTGGCCCGAGCCGACACCCTGCGCGGCGAGGCGAAGACCGTCAGCCGCTCGGTGGCCCAAGCCAACGCCGAGGAGCGGCCCGCGGTTCTTGCTCGCGCCAAGCACCTCGCCGATGAGGTCAAGGCGGCCGAAGCCGATGAGAACGACGCCGACGCCGCGCTGCGCGAGGCCCACCTGGCTGTCCCGAACGTGGTCGAGGACGGTGTCCCGCCCGGCGGCGAGGCCGACTTCGCGCTGCTCGAAACGGTCGGCACGCCTCCGGTGATCGACAATCCCAAAGACCACACCGAGATCGGCGCCGCCCTCAAGGCCATCGACACCGATCGCGGCACCAAGGTCAGCGGCGCCCGGTTCTACTTCCTCACCGGCATCGGCGCCCAGCTCGAACTCGCCCTGGTCAACCTGGCCATGGCGCAGGCGACCGAGATGGGCTTCGTCCCGGTGATCGCCCCCGCGCTGGTCAAGCCCGACGTCATGCTCGGTACCGGGTTCCTCGGTGCGCACGCGGCCGAGGTCTACAGCCTCGAGAACGACGACCTCTACCTGGTCGGCACTTCCGAAGTCGCGCTCGCCGGCTATCACATGAACGAGATCCTCGACGCCGGCGACCTGCCGCTGCGCTACGCCGGCTTCTCGTCGTGCTTCCG
>JBDTXT010000367.1:0-3439 GCA_040006035.1 Pseudonocardiales bacterium
TGACCGAACGCCGGCGGCTCGAGCAGCAGCTGATGCACCAGGCGTTCCACGACGAGCTCACCGGCCTGGCAAACAAGGCGTTGTTCACCGACCGCGTCGAGCGCGCCCTGGCCGCCTGCGCGCGGACTGCTGCACCGCTTGCCGTCATCTTCATCGACCTCGACTCGTTCAAGAGCGTCAACGACTCGCTGGGTCATGGTTGCGGTGACGAGCTGCTCAGCCAGGTCGCCCAGCGACTCTCGAGCTGTGTTCGGCCGGGCGACACCGTCGCCCGGTTCGGTGGCGACGAATTCGCCGTGCTGGTCGAGTCCATGGCGTCCGAGGACGAAGCTCTCGACGTAGCCCGCCGATTCCGCGAGGCATTGCATGCCGGCTTCCCTGTCGGGGGCCGCGAGGTGCTGGTGCGTGCGTCGATGGGTGTCGCCGTCAACCGATCCGGCCTGGAGAATGTCGAGGAGCTGCTGCGCAACGCCGACCTGGCGATGTACCAGGCCAAGGCGAGGCGTGAAGGCGGCTTCCAGGTCTACGAACCGGCAATGCACAAGTCGGCGCTGACCCGGCTCGAACTCGAGAACGACCTGCGCCGGGCGTTGCGCCGCGGCGAGTTCTACCTGGCCTATCAGCCGACGATCGAGCTGAGTTCCGGCCACCTCGTAGGTGTCGAGGCCCTGCTTCGCTGGGAGCACCCGGAACGCGGCGACGTACCGCCGCTGGACTTCATCACCACCGCTGAGGAGATCGGGCTGATCGGCGAGATCGGCACCTGGGTCATCGAGGAGGCCTGCCGGCAGGCGGCACTCTGGCGGGTCATGCACGACCAGCCGTTCAACATCGCGGTCAACATCTCCGGCCGGCAACTCACTCCCGACCTGGTGGGCCAGATCGAGGGCGCGCTGTTACGGCACGGCGTCGACCCGGCCGCGCTGACGCTGGAGATGACGGAGAGTGTCCTCATCCACCACACGAACGACGTTCTCGAGATGCTCGCCGAGCTGCGGTCGATGGGCGTCAAGATCGCGATCGACGACTTCGGCACCGGCTACTCGTCGTTGTCCTACCTCGCGAAACTCCCTGTCGACGTACTCAAGCTCGACCGCTCGTTCGTCGAGCAGGTGGCCTCCGGCACGCAGGAGACCGAGCTCACCCGGACGATCGTGGCGCTGGCGCACACGCTGCAGCTGTCGACCGTTGCAGAGGGCATCGAGCAGGACGACCAGCTCGGCGAGCTGCTCGGCATGGGTTGCTCACACGGGCAGGGCTTCCTGTTCTCCAGGCCGGTGAGTGCGACCGCCATTGCCGCGATGCTCGTCAGCAGCAGCGGCGTACCGTTGCAGCGCGCGGCCGCATTGGAAGCGGTGCGAGTCAGCTGAGCAGGTTTCTCGCCGCGACCGTGACACCCGCGACGAAGGCCACGCCGAGATAGAGCAGTACGAGGCGCACGTCTCGCAGCACGCACTTGCTGGTACGCAAGCCGGCGCGCCACGCGGACCAGTACGCGGCGATCCCGAGCGCGCTCATCACAGCGACGGCGATCGGTGGACCGACGGCCCAGGCGATCAGCGCGACGGTCGTGAAGATGCAGTAGCGCAGCGGGTCGAACGTGCGCTCCGCGCTGTCCTTGGACTCGCTCGTGATCACTTCGACACCACTGTGAGCTCCGATCGCGTTACCGAGGAAAGGCGTTGGCGGCTCAGGGCTGGCCAGGCCTGCACGGCGCAGAACGGCGCGCACTGGTCCTGCGCGTCGCTGCGTGTGCCGACATGCACGCAGCACTGCAGCAGTCGCTCCTCGAGCATCGTCGCCATGTCCATGAACGGCTTGACGGTGATGCGTACGACGCGTTCGCCCAGCATCCGGCGCAGGGCCTTCTGCCGCCCTGGCAGGCTGTTGGCCGCCACTTTGAGCAACGTCGCGATGCCGAGGTCGCAGGACTCGCAGACGTCGCTGAACAGTTCGCCGATCGACGGATGCGACAGCGACGACTGCTCGGAGAGCAGGCCGAGGAGTGATTCCCGTACGACGCGGCGCAGCTCCGCGGGCACCTCGCGGTCCGCGATGCGGTTGCTGACGAGACCGAGATTCTCCTTGAGCCTGGCCGGGCCGATCATCGACACCATCGACCGCCACTCACCGGAATCGGTTCGCATCAGATATCCGACGCTGCAGCAGTGCGGGTGCGAGCAGGGCAGTGCGGTCAGGTCCCGCCAGGTCACCAGGTCGCCGGTCTGCGGACCCAGCCGCGACAGCACTCCAGTGTGTGTCAGCCGGTTGGTGGAATCGATGGGTGCGCTGCGCCCCGATCCGAACTGCGGCTGAATGGAAACCCCGCCTACGTAGGGGGTTTGGAGTGCGTAGTGCACTACCGCGCCGATCTCGTCGTCGTTCACCCCGAGTGCGGCAGTCATCGTCAGAGTCGTGAAGATCCCGGCCGCGCTCAGTCTTTGGACCGCACGCGTCTTGAGTGCCCGCAGGTCTGCGCCGCGGTGCTCGCGGTTGGCCCGCTCGGAGAAACCGTCGAACTGCAGGTAGACCTCGACGCGGTCGGCGTACCGGGTCAAGGTCGCAAGCAACTCGTCGTCGCGGGCGAGCAGCACGCCGTTGGTGTTGACGAGAATCCGGACGATGTTGCGGCCGGCGAGTTCGCGCAGCAGTACGCCGAACTCCGGGTGCAGGGTGGGCTCGCCGCCACTGAGCATCAGCACGTCGAGGCGGCCGTTCTCGCGGGCGAGCCGCTGGTCGACGTTGGCAAGAACATCGGCCACGGGTACGACCCCGCGCAGGTCGGGCGAGGAATCGGCGAAGCACGTGGGGCAGCGCAGGTTGCACGACTCGGTGATGTCGGCGAGCAGGATGCAGGTGTGCTGGGTCTGCATCTCGCCCAGCCCTTCGAGGTACGCCGCCGGCACCGGTGCGTAGTTGCCCGCGGTGTCGGGCGTGAGCCGTTTGGTCGGTGCGGTCCACTCCTCGAGGTAGGTCATGATCTCGGCACTCTCGTCGTACAACGTCGTGACCAGGCCGTGTGCCGGGCAGCCTCGGGAGAGCCACACCTTGCCGTCGCGCTCGGCGAGATGCCCCGACAGCCGCCGTACCTCGTCGAGTGGGCGGTCCGGACGCTCGCGGTGGCACTGCGGGCAGTAGGCGGTGACGTACCGCAGGATCCGGTCCGCCCGCAGCGGCATGCCGGCGTTCATCGGCTGTTGAAGTTCGCGAGGACCAGGAAGCAGGCACCGAGGAACAGGACGAACGCGACGGCGTACCCGAGCGCGAATCCGACCGCGAACCCCTTGTAGCCCTTCGCTGCCGGCACCACGATCATCGCGACATTGACGCCGAGAGCGAGCAGGCTCAGTGGCCCTCCTCCGACGCCACTTCCACGGGTGGCATTGCCGATCGCGAACAGCAGGCCGTTGACTGCGAACCAGGCGCCGATGCCGGCGAA
>JBDTXT010000368.1:0-3438 GCA_040006035.1 Pseudonocardiales bacterium
CGATCGGTGGCCTGCAGCTTGTCGAGGATGCGAGACACGTGGTTCTGCACCGTTTTCACGGAGAGACCCAAAGTCCGGGCGATCTGCCGGTTGTTTGCGCCGCCGGCGAGCAGCTGCAGAACTTCCTGCTCGCGCGCGGTCAGCTCTCCGCCTGGTGCGGTGACGGGCTCTCGCCGCTGTGCCGGCCGGGCGATCAGACGGCTGGCTATTCCGGCGCCGAACACTGCTCCCCCGGCGGCCACCGTCCGGATAGCCGCGCTGATCTCGCTGGCGGCAGCACCTTTCAGTACGTAGCCGCGGGCGCCCGCGGTCAGCGCGGCGAGCACGCTGTCGTCGTCATCGACCATGGTGACGACCAGGACAGCTGTGTCAGGCGCGATCGCCAGGACCTGGCGCGTCGCCTCGACACCCGACGCGCCGGGCAGATTGAGGTCCATCAGGATGACGTCGGGCGCGTGCTGCCGGACGGCAGCAAGTGCTTCCTCGGCCGTGCCGACCGACCCGGCGATGTCTATGTCGGGCAGGGTCGCGAGCAGGCCGGTGAGGCCCTCCCGGAAGACCGGGTGGTCGTCCACGATCAGCACGCGTGTCATGCCGGCAAGGCCCGAGTGCGTTCCGCAGCGGCGGTGGCGACCCCGACCGGCAATCGGGCCTCGACGCGCACCCCGTGGTGGGTGTCGGCGACGCTCAGCGAGCCGCCGAGTTCCTCCGCCCGTTCCCGCATAGTCGCCAGCCCATTGCCCTCGTGCCCATCTTCACCCAGCCCGCTGCCGTCATCCACGATCGTTACTGACAAGCACGGCCTCGCGAGCGCGAGCGACACGCAACATTGCCGTGCGTCGGCGTGCCGGACGACGTTGGTCACCGCCTCAAGGACGATCCGGAATGCGGCAACCTCCACGGCGGCGGGCAGGGGCGGTAGCTCGTCGTCGGCCTGCACCGTCGCGACCACGCCGGCCGCGGCCGTCAACCGCGCGACTGCCTGCGTGCAGGCCCCGACCAGTCCGAGTTCGTCCAGTGCCGGCGGGCGCAGCCCCTCGACCACCCGCCGCACGTCCACGACGGTCATCCGGATCTCGTCGCTGAGCTCTTTCAGCTGCCGCGAAGCGGCCACGGCGGCGGGCGGCAACATGGCCTGCGTCGTCTCGGCCTTGAGCGTGAGGCCAGCCAGCGCGGGACCGACGCCGTCGTGCAGGTCGCGGCGTATTCGGCGGCGTTCCTCTTCCCGGGCGAGGACGAGGCGTTCTCTGGTGCGCTGCAGGTCGTTGAGCAGGGCGCGGGCATGCAGCGTGCCGCCGAGGTGATGGGCCAGGTCGCGGATGAGTCGTTGCTCGGATGCGCTCAGCTCACGCTCGGGCTGGCGATAACTGAGCCACCCGACCGTCTCGCCGTAGGCCTGGAGCGGGATCGACGTGCCGGCATCGGTGGAGACGCCGGCCACCGCGCCGCCGTCGAGATCACGCACGCTGATATCAGCCAGGTCGAGTTCGGTGCCGAGTTCCGCGACCGCGGCGTCGAGCAAGCGATCGATGTCCGCGGCGGCGGCTAGTCGCTCGGCGAGGCCGGAAAGAACTTCGTACGGTTCTCGCCACCGGCCGTAGACGACCCGGTTCACCAGCCGCTGCAGCCGCTCACGCAATGGCACGAGGACCAGTGCTGCCACGATCGCCGCAACCGCCGGCGGCCACCACGCATGCCGATCGGGGATCAACGCGGCGGCGGCGAGCACCACGATCGAGTAGCAGCCGATAATGCTCGCGGACATCACCAGCCAGAGGATCGTGCGGTTCGCGGCGCGGCGCAGATCGTAGAGGCCGTGGTTGAGGGTCGCGATTGCGATGGCGATCGGGACCGGCAGCCCGGCCACCGCGAAGGTCCAACGCGGCAGGCTTCCGTTCCTGGAGAACGTGACGATGATGAGGACTGCGGCGAGGAAGATCGCAGCCAGCACGATCGCACACGCGAACAGCAGCAACTGCTGCCGCACGATCGGACCGCGCCGCCGCCAGCGACTGACCAGCCCGGCGATCGCGCCGACCCCGGCGACGAGGGTGAGCAGCGCACCGGCCACGTCGAAGATCTGTAGCGGCTGGCTGATCGGCGCGAGCGACAGCGGACCCCGCCAGCCGTCGCCCAGGCGGGTCTCGATCGGGGCTAGGACGCCGCCGACGATGGTGCATACCACCGCCGCGACAATGACGCGGCGCAGCCACACCCATCGCGGTCCGGGCAGCTGGCCATCCGGGAAGTACGCCGGCAGGGCCGCGATCGAGATCACGGACCACAGCCCGCGCAGCGTGACGCCTGCCGTGACGAGGTAGGCCGCGCCAGGGACGGAACCCGGTGCGACGAGCTCGCCATGGACGCCTGCCTCGGTCATCGCCTCGCCGGCGCCCGCGACCGCTGCCCCCCCGACCAGCAGCCAGCCGATCAGGTTTTCCGGCACCGACAGCGCCACCACGGCGCCGACGACCGCGTAACCCCCGATGACGAGGGCTGTGACGAACTCGTCGACCCGGTAGGCCGGGTGGCCGACGTCGACGGCCACCGCCACGATCGCGCCAGCGAGGGCCACGAGCACAGCCGTGCCGACCGCAACCGCTGTGAGGCGGCGGCGGTCGGTCACGGTCTGCCCCTGCACAGGCTCATGGTGCCGTTGCAACGGGTCTTCGACGAGTCGCATCGCGAAACTGCGCGATCCTGGTCAGCAGCTCACCCGAGAAACGAACGTGTGCGGCGGTCCGGCGAATGGCTCCGTGCCGGGTGTCCAGTTAGCGTGCGTCACGCCGTGCAGGCTTACCGGCGTGCCGTTCTGGTCCACACCCCGCAGACTGAAGGTGATGGTGAAGACGCCGCTCTGGTTGTTGTCCGAGACTCCGAACCATTGCGTCATGTGCCCGGTGACCACATCGTCCGGCTGGCCGGTCGGTGCCGCCGAAACGATGTTGCCCTGCTCGTCGTAGGTGGCGTTGACAGCGCTCGGATTGTAGAAGCTGATCGACACGTCACCGGTGAACGTGCTCGTCGCCCAGAAGTCGCCGGCCTTGTTCAGGTTGACGTGTTCGACGCCGTGCCCGGTGCCCACCAGATGGCCCAGGTCGTTTCCGATATAGGCCGGGCAGGACGCCGGAGCGGGCGAGACAGGCGTGAGCCACTGGTCGGTGTCGGTGTAAGTGGCCGTCTGGCTGCATGATGTGCTGATTACCGTGCCACAGCTCAGCACCGGAGCCGGGCCGGCGATTGCAGGTGTGGTCATTCCAGCGACCGCGAGCAGCGAGCCGCCCACGATGAGGCCGAGACGTGTCGATAGTGCCTTCATGGTCTTGCTTCCTCTCTCGATCAAACGGTGGTGGATGTGGTTGCCGACGAACGCTGCCGGCTGGCGAGAACCGCGATGACTGCGGCGAGACCGAGCAGCGCGAGCGCCCCGTAGCTGAC
>JBDTXT010000369.1:0-3426 GCA_040006035.1 Pseudonocardiales bacterium
CGCCCAACGTGCTGAGGGCGGAAACCATGCCCGCGATCAGCAGCCCGGTCTGCGGACCGAACCTGCTGTCGAGGTAACCGACCAGGGGGCCGCCCAGAGCGCCGCTGCCGAAGAACGCGAGCAGATATACCCCGAGCACCCGCCCGCGGCGGTGCACCTCGGTCCCCAACTGCACCATCGTCTGCACCGACGCAACGAAATACATCGTGGTCGCACCCAACATCGCAATCAGCGTCAGGAACAACCACTCGGCTGGAGCCAACGCCGCCGACATCTCCATCGCAGCAAGTCCGCCGCCCACTGCGACTAGCACCCGTAGCCGCATCCTGCTTGTCCGCCGAGCCGAGCACAGCGCGCCGGCGATCGACCCGAGCGCAACGACTGAATTCAACGTGGCATACCCACCCGGCCCCGTGTCGAATACCGAATGGGCATACGCAGCCAAGGTGACCGGCAGGCTGAACGTGAACAGGCTGTACGCGGAAATGAGAACGATCGGCCAGACCAGTGATCCGCGGCGTCGCACGTACACCAGCGTCTGGGAGATCCCGTCCCCGCCGGCCGCCCTCGCCGCCGACGTGTGCGGGTTGGGCTGCCGGATCTGCGCGATGGCGACGATCGCGCCGAGCGTGCTCCCGACGTTGAGGGCGAAGCAGTAGCCCGGACCGATCGTGGCCAGCAGGACGCCGGCGAGCGCCGGACCGAGCATCGCGCCGAGCTGGAATACCGATGACACCAGGCTTACCGCATTGCGCAACTGGCGTGCTTCGACCAGTTCGGGCACCAAAGCCTGCCGAGCTGTGGTGTCGAGCGCGCTCGCGGTCCCGAGCGCGAACGCGAGGATGTCGACCTGCCACACCTCGATGCCGGGTGCCAGGACAAGCATGGCCAGCACGCATGAGATCACGCACATGACCGTCTGCGTCACCAGCAGCACCGTGCGCCGTGGGAAGCGATCGGCTATGACCCCCGCGTGCAGGCCGAAGAACAGCATGGGTAGCAGTTGACACATCGTGGTCACGCCGACCGCGGAGGCGCTGCCGCTCAGGCTGAGCACCAGCCAGTCCTGGGCGATGCGCTGCACCCAGGTGCCTGTCGATGTGATCAGCAGTCCGGTGACCAGCAGCCGCAGGTTGCGGTTGCTGAGCGAGTCGAAGGTGGCTCGCCAACCCGCCGGCTTGATCGTGCCGGGGTTGCGCTGAACGTCTTGCGGAGAAAAGGTTTCGGGGTGGACAGGGCAGGTGGCTGCATTGGTCACGGGCGTCCCAGATCGGTTTCGTGTGTGGTTGTACAACCAGCATCGCGCAGTCTGGATTGATATGAGAAGGTCATGGCTGCACTTAGTTGATTGCGAAATGCAATGAGTAGTGAGGAGCTGATGTGTACGACCCCGAACTGCTGCGCACGCTCCTGGCCGTGGCTCAGACGCTGAGCTTCACCGACGCCGGCAAGCAACTCGGCCTAGGCCAACCGACAGTCAGCCACCACATCCGCAAGCTCGAGGCCGCGGTCGGCCGCCAGTTGTTCGTACGCGACACCCGCACCGTCCGGATAACAGCGGATGGAGAAGCCCTAGCCGGGTTTGCGCGCACCATCCTCGCTGCACACGAGCAGGCACAGAACTACTTCACCGGATCGGGACTTCGTGGCCGGCTCAGGTTCGGTGTCACCGACGATCTGGCCCTCACTCCGCTGCCCCGAATACTGCGGGAGTTCCGCGACCTCTATCCGCGCGTCGACCTCGAGCTCACCGTGGCCCAGAACGAGACGCTGCTACGACGAACTGAATCCGGCCACCTTGATGTCGCATTCGTCAAGCGCAACACCGGAGATCCGCGCTACTCACACGCCAAGCTCGTGAGGCGCGACCAACTCGTCTGGACCGGCGCGCAGTCCACGCGCCTCGATCCGCTCCAGCCGATCCCCCTCGTCGTGTACCAAGCGCCGAGCCTGACCAGATCCGTCGGCGTTCAGGTTCTCGAGGCGGCCGACCGGTCCAGTCGCATTACCTGCACGGTGCGCGGCGTCAACGGCGTGCTTGCCGCCGTGCGCGCAGGGCTCGGTATCGCCGTCATGGCCCGCACGCTGATGCCCGACGACCTGTCCGAACTGCCCGCCTCAGCCGGACTGCCCAAGCTCCCGGCGGTGGATCTGGTTCTGCTCACCGGCGCCAACGCGCCGAGCGAGGCCGCCGAGGCACTCACCACGGCCATCCTCAACAGCAAGGCACCGCTGAAACCATCGGCCTGAGCGTCGGTGCTAGATGCTGAGGGCGCTCTCGGCGGCCGGGCGGTCCTTGTGCGCGGCGCGGTAGGCCCGCGGGCTCAGCCCGAACTCGCGCCGGAACGCACGCGAGAAATACTCCGCCGACACGAACCCACACTGTTGCGCCACCCGCTCGACGTGCGGCTGCGCGCTACGCGCGGAGAGCAGTTCGGCCGCGCGCTCCAAGCGCCGGCTGCGGATCCGCGCGGCCGGGCTGTCCGTCCCGTTGAACGCGCGATACAACTGCCGCAACGAGACGTTCAGCTGCGCGGCGATGGTGGCCGGAGTCAGCAACGGATCAGCGGCCTGCTCGTAGATGATCGCGTCGGTGCGAGCCCGGACCGAGGCGATGTGTTCCAGCTCCGCCTCCGGCTTTCGGACCGAAGTACGCAGCAGCAGCCCGGTGAGCGAGGCCAGATAACGATCAACGCCCACCAGGCTGGCCGAGCTGTTGAGCTCATCGCCCCCGACCAGCAGCAGGCTTACGGCTGAGCGCAGCAACTGGCTCTGGAACGGGGTCAGCTCGAAGGTCCGGTCATACATCGTGGCCAGGCTGCCCGGTTCGATGCCGATCGCGGCCTGCGGCACGTTCAGCGTGTAGAGGTGGGCGTTGGCGACGAACTGCTCGACGACCTCTTCGGACGGCTCGATGATCCGCATCGCCCCCTGAAGGGGCGAGCCGGCTGGGTCGAACACCGAACCCGGGCAATCGGTGCGTGCGAGCAGGTGGACGTAACCGTCGCCGTGCTGATTGGCGTTGCCCCGCGGCGGGCGGTAGAGCTCAGCACCGCTCACCGTCGCCGCCGACCAGATGCACCGGGTGCCACGCAGCCGGGCGCCCTTGAAGAAGTACGGCGCGCGCGATTGAGTCAGCGGGGTTATCTGCAGGCCGAGTGGTCCGGTGCGCTTGCGGCCGAGGTGGCCGTCTGAGTCCTCGACGGACACGTCGAGCCACGCGACGCCACCCGGTGAGGGCAGCTCTAAGCGGGGCACAGTGTCCGTCACGTAGAACCTCCGTGACGCGTCGGGGACCGTCTGACCGATTGCCGAAGGGCGACGGATCGGCGCGTCTTCAGGCACGCTAAGACCGGCTGGCATTGGGCCGCAAGTATCGTCCGGACAAAACCGGACGCACCGCGCGATCTTGCCCGGACAGCCACC
>JBDTXT010000370.1:0-3422 GCA_040006035.1 Pseudonocardiales bacterium
CACCTCGATGTCGTCGGTGGTCAGGCTGTAGCGCAGGTAGTCGCGCCCGATCCGGCCGAAGCCGTTGATGCCGATTCGTAGGGTCATCTGTTTCTCCTGCTCGGTGCGGCGCGAATCGCCGGCGGTCACTCACCTCCTACGGTTGTCGGCCCGGGCGCGCGGGGTTAGGGCCCAACGTCACTCGCTGACGGGGCGATCGGTCCGACCGACGCCCACCTTTGCCTGCACTGTGATCATCGAGTAGTTACGCGGTTGGCGACCGCAACTCCTGGATGACCCAGGACGGCCGAGCACTCAGCGGATCCCGCGGGCCAGAATGTGCGGCATGGCCGCCTCGACACCTGATCATCTCGCGATCCGGCGCCACTGGGGTGCGTTGCGTACGCCGTGGGTGGTGCGCAAGATCTTCAAGTCCGCCCGCTCGAACGCGAGACTTCCCGAGGCCTTCGCTTACCGGGGCTCGGCGGCCGGCGCGGATGAGTTTGTCGCCGGGCTGCTGAGCGACACCGGCTCGTTCACCCACAACGCCGTCGGGGTGTCCGTCGACCAGGGGCCGAGCCAGCCTCGGACCCGACGCCGCAGACGGGGCAGGGCTGCTGACGCCGGAGATCTCCTCGACCTGACGAGCAGCGGCGGGGGAGGTGGTGGGGGTTGGTTCGATGGCCTGGACGAGTTCGCCCTGGTCATCTTCGCGATCATCGCCGTGGTGGTCGTGCTCGTGATCGCCGTGCCGCTCGGGCTGATCGCCGCCCTGCGCGAGCACCTTCATTGAGACACCAACTCCGTTGGGTACGCCCGCAAGGGCGTACCCAACGGAGTCAGGTGAGCACAGGACGGGCTAGCTCAATGTCACTGCCGTGTCATCGATGAAGAACGACGTGGCCAGGGACGAGTCCTCGGTGCCGGTCCACTTCAGCGCCACGGTCTGACCCGCGAAGGCCGAGAGATCGATCGACCGGGCCACGTAGGCGGTCCCCTTGTTCACGTTGGACAGGCTCCGAACTGTGGTGCCGTTCGCGGTGAGGGTGAGCTTGTCGTAGGCGGTTGTCGTGCCTTCGGCGCTGGTGATCTGCAGGTAGTAGGTCAGGATCGCCTTGCACCCTGCGGGGATCACGATCGACTGTGACAGCGTGTCGGTGTGCGTGCTGCCGTAGCCGTCCAACCATGCGTAGCCGACGCCGGTGCGCTCGTGCGCGCCGTCGGTGCTGATGACGCCGGCCGTCCCGGTCCAACTGGTCGAACCCGACTCGTAGCCGCCGTTCTTCAGGATCTGGCCCGTGCAACCGCCACCGCCCGTGCCGGTGATCGTCCAGGTGAAGGTCGCGCTGCCGGAGGCCGAGGTGGTGTCGGTCGCCTTGGCCGTGACCGAGAACGTCCCAGCCGCGGACGGGGTGCCCGAGATCAGGCCGGTGGTGGCGTTGATCGACAGGCCGGTAGGCAGACCGGTCGCACTGTAGGTGAGCGTCTGGCTGGTGGCCGAGTCGGTGGCTGTGATCTGCAGACTCGTCGCCGTGCCCACTGCACCGGTCCTGCTACCCGGATTGGTCACCGTCACCGTGTTGCCCGTGCCTCCGCCACCACCGGGGACGAACGCCGCGGTGCCGTTGGGGGTGCCCAGCCCGGTCGGGCCGTCCCAACCGGTCGCCGCCGTGCACAGCAGCGACGGGGAGCAGGTGCCGTTGTTTCCGCTGGTCACGTCGAAGAGGTTGCTGGTGTGGCCGTATGGATACGACGGCGGCTTGTCGGCCGCGGCCGGAGTGCCGGCGAGGGCGTAGATCGAAGCGACGATCGGAGCCGAGGCGCTGGTACCGCCGTAGACCGCCCAACCGGTGCCACCATAGGTCTGGTAGACCGCGACACCGGTAGCCGGGTCGGCGACGGCCGAGACATCGGAGGTCGCGTGCTTGCTGCACGCGGAGATGCCGCTCTGCCACGCAGGCTTGACCTCATCGCTCGAGCAGCCCGAACCTGTTCCGGTCCAGACGGTCTCGGTGTAGCCGCGGGTGTTGGCGGCAGTGCGCAGTGAGGTGCCGCCGACGGCGACGACGTCGGTCGAGGTGGCGGGGTAGATGACGCCGGCAGAGAAGCCGCTGTCACCGGTCGAGGCGGTGTACACGACTCCGGAAGACTTGAAGTAGGTCGAGTCCAGGCTCGCCTCTGATCCGTCCTCAGGGCCACCCCAGCTCATCGACACGAACTTCGCGCCGAGGTCGGTCGCCTTCTTGACGGCCGCGAACAGGTTGTTGGAGGCGTCATTGGCCTCGATCAGGGTGATGCTGCAGAGCGGGCAGATGGCCGAGGCCATGTCGAGGTCGAGGGAGGTCTCGCCTGCCCAGCCGGTGTCGCCGATCGGCAGCGGGCTGGTCTGACCGTTCTGGTTCAGCTTCTGGAAGCAGCCGTTGGCCACGGTGCAGGCGGGCAGGCCGAACTGGGTGCGGTAGGCAGCGAGGTCGGCCGCGGCGTTGGGGTCGTCGAAGGCATCGACTATGTAGATGCGCTGGCCGCTGCCGGCGCTCGCCGACGGCAGCTTGTACGCCGCCTGGAGGCCCGAGGGACCGAATCCGCTCGGCGTTGCCTGCGGGCTTATCGCTGCCTTCGGGGTGAAGCCGATGTCGCTGCGCCGGACCGCGAAGCAGGCGTACGTTCCTGCCGAGATGCTTTGATTGCAGCTGTCAACCGTCGTGATGCCGGTCGAACCTGGCTGTGCTGGGGTGGCCAGCGCAGAGGTGGACACAGCGATCGCGACCGCAGTGCCGCCGACGAGGACGGTAAGCCCTCGCATGGCAAAGTTCACGGTGCCTCCTGGGGTGTAGCGCCCGCCGTCGGGCACTTAAGGCGCAGACGTTATGGGTCCGGCGTGTCCGGGGGCGCCTCAGTCGATAGTCAGGTTGTGGAATGGCAGGAATCCCGCGTTGTGGCATAAATGAGATAAAGAGTAAATATAGGGTGAAGCACATGTTTTTCGCCGACGACGGGTCGGCCTAGGCTCGTGCCGTGGAACTGACCCATCTCGATGAGAACGGCGCGGCACGGATGGTCGACGTGTCTGCCAAGGACGTCACCGCCCGCACCGCCACGGCGACCGGTCGTTTCGTCACCACCCCGGAAGTGATAGCGCTGCTGCGCCGCGACGGCCTGCCCAAGGGTGATGCGCTCGCCGTGGCCCGCATCGCCGCTATCGCAGGCGCTAAGCGAACCCCCGACCTCGTGCCGCTGTGCCATCCGGTCGCCTTGCACGGCGTGGTGGTCGATCTGGACGTGCACGACGACGCGGTCGAGATCACCGCGACGACGCGCACGGCCGACCGTACCGGCGTCGAGATGGAGGCCTTGACCTCGGTCGTCGTCGCGGGGTTGGCGCTCTACGACATGGTCAAGGCGGTCGATCGGGGCGCGCAACTCACTGACGTGCGGCTGGTGGC
>JBDTXT010000371.1:0-3415 GCA_040006035.1 Pseudonocardiales bacterium
ACACGAGTTGGAAGAAGAGGTTGGCGGCTTCGGGTTCGAAGGGGATGTAGCCGACCTCGTCGACTATGCCGACCTCGGCATAGATTGATCTATGCCGACACCGCGACTATGCCGACCTGTCGATGGCGTGCGTGCTGGATCGACTGTCGTGGCGGGCCTCTGGCCACGTTGCGGGTTGAGCTGGTCGGCATAGTTCCGCGGACTGGCTGACGCTTCTGTCGAGGAGCAGGGCGCTCCGGGATGGAGGCAGCGGTCATGTCAGGTCGACGGCGAAGGGATGGCGAGCTCGCACCGTATGTCGATGGCTATCGGCAGCGGTTGGTGTCGCTGGGGTATACGCCGGGCTCGGTTTGCAATCAGGTGGCCGTGGTGGGGCACCTCGGCCGATGGATGACGACCCGCGGTGTGACGGTCGATCAACTGCGTGGCGCGGAGATCGACGCGTTCGTCGCGGAGCGCCGCCGTCCCGGGGTCCGGCAAGTCGTGTTTCGGCGCGGCTTGGTCGTGCTGCACCAGCACCTGGTCGATGTGGGCGCGACTGCGCTGGACGAGCCGGCAGTGCTTAGTGCGCTGGAGGAGTTGATCGGTTCTTATCGTGCCTGGCTGCTGCGTGATCGCGGGCTGGCTGAGGCAACTGTGGTCCGTTACGAGCGCACCGCACGACGGTTCCTTGGCCAACGCGGCGACGGGGCCGAGGTCCGTGGTCTAAGCGGTGTCGAAGTGAGCGCGTTCCTGCTTAGCGAGAGTGGCCGGTGCAGCGTCGGTGCGGCTAAGGGGTGCGTCGCCGAACTGCGTTCGCTGCTTCGGTTCTTGTTTCTCAGCGGCCGGACACCGATCTCGTTGGCTGCTGGGGTGCCGCCGGTCGCCGGCTGGCACGACACCGGCATTCCGCCGACGCTGTCCGCGGGGACGGTGCAGGCCTTGTTGGATAGCTGCGACCGATCGACGGCGAGCGGGACCCGCGACTTCGCGATCATCCTGTTGCTGGCGCGGTTGGCGCTGCGGTCGATCGAGATTGCCCGCCTGCAGTTGGGGGACGTGCACTGGCGCGCCGGTGAGGTCACGATCCGCGGCAAGGCGCGTCGGATGGACCGGTTGCCGCTGCCGGCCGAGACCGGTGAGGCGCTGGCCGGCTATCTGCGAAATGCCCGCCCGGCCAGCGAGCTGCGGCAACTGTTCCTGACCTGCCGGGCACCGCGGCGCGGCATCACCGCCGATGCGGTCGGCGACATCGTGCAGAGTGCGTGCATTCGGGCTGGGGTGCCGGTGGTCGGTCCGCATCGGCTGCGGCACGCGGTGGCGACCGGGATGGTCGCTCGTGGTGTCGCGTTGAGCGACATCAGCCAGGTGTTGCGGCATCGGGACCTGGCCACCACCGCGACCTACGCGAAGATCGATCTGGCGTCGCTGCGGGCGGTCGCCCGGCCCTGGCCGGGGGCGCAGCGATGACTGACCTTCGATCGGCGTTGGCCGACTACCTCGCGCTACGCAACAATCTGGGCCACAAGCTGACCGATGCCGCTCGAGTGCTGCCCCGGTTCGTGACCTGGATGGAAAAGACCGGCCAGGGCACGGTCACGACCGCTGCGGCGATGGACTGGTCGCAGCTGCCCACGGCCGGTCCGGGCAGCGTCATCTGGGCGCATCGGATGACCGCGGTCCGCGGCTTCGCCCGCTATCTGAGTGCGATCGACGCGGCCACTGAGGTGCCACCGCTGGGCCTCTTGCCGCAGCGGCATCGATGGCAGCCGCCGTTCATCTACACACCCGCCGACATCGCTGCGCTGCTCGCCGCGGCCGGATGCATGCCGACGCGCCGCAGGGCGGTGACCTACCAGACGCTGTTCGCGCTGCTGGCCACCACCGGCATGCGGGTCGGGGAAGCGATTCGGCTCGACAGCGCCGACGTCGACTGGGATCACGGTGTGCTGCTGATCCGGGAGTCCAAGTTCGGCAAGTCACGCCACGTGCCGCTGCAACCCAGCGCCGTGAACGGGCTGCGCGACTACGCCGACCACCGAAACCGGTATCGGCCGCTTCCGGGCAACGACAGCTTCTTCATCTCCCTGACCGGCCGGCGGCTGATCTACGTATCAGTGGGTCAGGTGTTTCGTGAGCTGCGCGCCGAGACCGGCATCGGCGCCGGATCGCCGGCACGGCCGAGAATTCACGACCTAAGACACACCTTCGCCGTGACCACGCTGCTGGACTGGTATCGCGACGGCGGTGACGTCGCCGCTCGGCTGCCGTGGCTGTCCACCTACCTCGGCCATCACGACCCACGCTCGACCTACTGGTACTTCTCTGCCACGCCGGAACTGCTCGCCGCGGCTGCCGCACGGCTCGAGCCGATCATCGGCTCGGTGGTTCCGTCGTGACCGCGATCGCGCCGACGCTGCAGTCGTTCTTCACCGACCGGCTCGCCCGGCACCGGCAAGCCAGCCCGCACACCATCGCCGCCTACCGCGACACGCTGCGGCTGCTGCTGCAGTTCCTGCAGCAGCGCACCGGGATCGCGCCGGCACGGCTGGACTGGGCAGATCTCGACGCCGACACCATCTGCGCGTTCCTCGACCACCTCGAAGCCGACCGTCGCAACAGCGCCCGCACCCGCAACGCCCGACTGACCGCGATCCGGTCCCTGTTCGCCTACGCCGCGCTGCGCCATCCCGAACACGCCGGGTTGATCGCCCGGGTGCTGGCCATCCCAACCAAACGGTTCGACAAAGCAACCGTTACGTTCCTCGACGACGACGAGGTCAGCGCGCTGCTGCGCGCGCCAGACCGGCACCGGTGGGAAGGACGGCGCGACTACACGCTCATCCTGGTCGCGATCCAGACCGGTCTGCGCGTGTCCGAACTGCTCGGCCTGAACTGCGACGACGTGATCGTCGGCGTTGGTGCTCACCTGCGCTGCAAAGGCAAAGGTCGCAAACATCGAGCGGTGCCCATCACCGGCCCCGTCGAGAACGCGATACAAGCGTGGCTCGCCGAACGTCACGCCCGGCCAGACGAACCCGTCTTCACCACACGCACCGGACGACGGCTCAGCCCCGACGCGGTCCAACGGCGCGTGAACCTGCACGCCGCGACCGCCGCCGCACACTGCCCATCGCTACACGGCCGAAAACTCAGCCCACACGTCTTCCGGCACACCAGCGCGATGAGCTTGCTGCACGCAGGCGTCGACACCACCGTCATCGCGCTCTGGCTCGGCCACGCCGACGTCCGCTCCACCAACACCTACCTCCACGCCGACCTCGCGATCAAGGAACGCGCGCTCGCCCGTGTCGCGCCGATCAACACCAAAACCGGTCGCTACCGGCCACCGGACAAGCTGCTCGCCTTCCTCGAAGCCCTGTGAATATGCCGACCAGCTCAACCCGCAACGTGGCCAGAGGCCCGCCACGACAGT
>JBDTXT010000372.1:0-3414 GCA_040006035.1 Pseudonocardiales bacterium
TCGGCGCCGGCGGCCTGATGTCGATGGCGCTGGCGATCATCGGCGACATCATCCCGCCGCGCGAGCGGGCCCGCTATCAGGGCTACTTCATGGCCGTCTTCGCCACCTCCAGCGTGCTGGGCCCGGTCGTCGGGGGCTTCTTCGCCGGCCAGAGCAGCATCCTGGGCATCACCGGCTGGCGCTGGATCTTCTACGTCAATGTCCCGATCGGCATCCTGGCCCTGGTCGTGATCAACAAGGTGCTGCAGGTGAACCACCACCGCCGCCAGCACCGCATCGACTGGTGGGGAGCGCTCGCCCTCATCGTCGGCCTGGTGCCGCTGCTGATCATCGCCGAGCAGGGCCGCACCTGGGGCTGGACCTCGCCGGGAGCCTTCAGCTGTTACGTCGTCGGCGTCCTCGGCCTGATCGCGTTCGTGCGGGTCGAGCGGCTGATGGGCGACGAGGCGCTGCTGCCGCTGCGGCTGTTCCAGAACGGGGTCTTCTCCGTCGGATCGGCCCAGTCGTTCGTGATCGGCATCGGCATGTTCGGCGGCATGGCGTCCATCCCGCTGTACCTGCAGATCGTCAAGGGCGCTTCGCCGACCAAGGCCGGGTTGCTGATGCTGCCGATGGTGGCCGGCATCATGGTCGCCTCGTTGACCGCCGGCCAGTTGACATCGCGCACCGGCCGCTACCGCAAGTTCCCCATCTTCGGCAGCGCGCTGCTCGTCATCGGCCTCGCACTGATGTCGCGCATCGGGGCGGGAACCCCGCTGTGGCAGACCGACATCTACATGCTGATCTTCGGCGCCGGCCTGGGCCTGAACATGCAGACGATCGTGCTGGCCATGCAGAACGCCGTGCACCCGAAGGACATGGGCGTCGCGACCGCGGCTGTCACGTTCTTCCGCCAGGTCGGCGGCACGCTGGGCACCGCGGTGTTCCTGTCAATCCTGTTCTCCTCCGCGGGCAGCAACATCAAGTCCGAGTACGGGAAGGCGGCCGCGACGCCGGCGTTCGAGCAGGCCGCCCGCGCCCACCCGGACCAGTTGACGCTGCTCGGCAAGGGCGCGAGCTTGAACGACACCTCCTTCCTGTCTCGGATCGATGGGCGGTTGGCCCACCCGTACCTCGTCGGCTTCTCCCATGCGATGGACCTGGTGTTCACCGTCGGCGCGGCAGTGCTTGTGTTTGCGTTCCTGCTCTCGCTCCTGCTCAGGGAGGTGCCCCTGCGGACGCAGTCCGGGCTGGAGGCGGCGCGGGCCGCGGCCTCGGCCCAGGACGGCGACGTGCCTGATGCGGCGGGTGCGACGCACACGCCTGAGTCGGCTACCCCGACGCGCTGACCGGGACAACCTCCGGGTCATCCCCGATGCGCTTCGCCAGCGAGACCAGCAGGGTGGGCGAGGTGATGTTTTCCCGCGCGAACCTGGCCGCACGTCTCGCCCTCGTCCTCGGACTCGGGTCCGCGGTCGTCAGCGCGTACTGGGGTTCGGGCGGGACGTGGCTGCTCGACACCCTCGGTGGGACGCTCGAGGCGGCGGGCCGACGTGGCGGCATCGGCGTTGCCGTGGCGCTGTGGTGCGTCGCACTGGTCAAGGTGATCGCGGCCGTCCTGCCGCTGCTCGCGACCCGGCTCATGTGGCACCGCCGAGTGCTGGGTGCGCTGGCGTGGATCCAGGCGTGCGTCCTGACCGGCTACGGCCTGGTGCTCACCGGCACCGGCCTGCTCGTCCAGGCCGGCCTCGTGCCCAGCGCCGATCCCGACCCTGCGCTGGCCTGGCATACCTACTTGTGGGACCCGTGGTTCCTGGCCTGGGGGTTGCTCTGCATCGTCGCGCTGCGCGGTTCGCGAGGGACGAGGCCGGGCGCCCCGATGGCCGTGTCCACGCGGAACCCGGACGCAACCGTCACCGCGCGGTGACCTGAACCAGCCCACCCTCAGTACAGTTCGGCCGTGGCGTCCGACCCGACAGCGCGCGGATTGATTCTGGTCATCGAGGATGAGCCGGCAATCGCCGAAGTAATCCGGATCAACCTCGTCAACGCGGGTTACGGCGCGCACGTCGAGCGCGACGGCGAAGGTGGGCTGGGCGCAGTCGGCCGGCTGCGCCCGGCGGCGGTGATCCTCGACGTCGGACTGCCCGGCATCGACGGCATCGAAGTCTGCCGGCGGATGCGCGCGACCCAGGACTGGACGCCGGTTCTGTTCGTCACGGCCCGCGACGACGAGGTCGACCGGATCGTCGGCTTGGAACTCGGCGCCGACGACTACGTGACCAAGCCGTTCTCGCCGCGGGAGCTGGTGGCCCGGGTAACCAGTGTGCTGCGCCGCACCCGCGGTGTGGCCGCCGCGTCGGCCGGCTTGCAGGTCGGGGACGTCCGGCTGGAGCCGGCCGAGCGGCGGGCCTTCGTAGCCGAGGTCGAGATCAACTTCACCGCCACCGAGTTCGATCTGCTGGCCTATCTGATGCAGCGCCCCGGTCGGGTGTTCAGCCGCGAGCAGCTGATCAGCGAGGTGTGGGGCTACTCCTCCTTCGCCGCCAACCGCACCGTGGACGTGCACATAGCGCAGGTGCGGGCCAAGCTCGGTGACGCCAGCCCGATCCGTACCGTGCGCGGCGTCGGCTACGCCGTCGACGAGCCGCGCGGCGCCGGCCAGTGAGGCTGCTGCGGGGGACGCTGGCGCAGCGCATCTCACTGCTGGCGGTCGCGGTCGCCGTCATCGCCGCGCTGGTCGCCGGCACGCTGACCTTCACGCTGGTGCGCCAGTCGGGTGAGCGCAGCGCCCGCCAGACCCTTTCTCGCCTGGCCGATGCCGCTCAGGCCACCGGCGAGTCCGCGGCCAGCGCCCAGGCGGGGCAGCAGCGCGCGCGGCAACTGCTGAACGCGCTGCGCGTGCAGTTCGTGACCGTGCGCCGAAGCGGCGCGGTAAGCGGCAACTTGCTGGCCAAGCAGGCGCTCAAGCCGACCGACATCCCAAGACTGTTGGCAGGGTCGCCGATCTCGGACAGCCGGACGGTCGCCGGCCAAGTGGTGCTCATCGAGGCCCGGCCGACGCTCATTGGCGGGATCGTCCTGGTGCAGCCGCGCTCGGACGCGCTGGCCAGCGGCAACGCGGCGATCCGGCGTACCGCCGTCGCGCTGGTGATCGCCGCGGGCATCGCGGTGCTGCTCGGCCTCGCGGTGGCCTGGCAGCTGGGCCGTCCACTGCGCCGGACCGCCCAGGCTGCCCACGAACTGGCCGGTGGGCGCCGCGACGTCGTGCTCAGCCCCGAAGGACCCGCCGAGGTGGCCGAGGTGTCCGCGGCCCTCAACACCCTGGCCGCGGCGCTGGCGCAGGCCGAGACGCGCCAGCGCGACTTCCTGCTCTCGGTCTCGCACGACCTGCGCACGCCCCTCACCTCAATCACGGGCTTCGCCTAGTCCCTG
>JBDTXT010000373.1:0-3402 GCA_040006035.1 Pseudonocardiales bacterium
TTGAAGACCGACCCCGGTGCGTAGAGCTGATTGAACGCACGGTTCAGTAACGGGTTCGCCGGGTTCGGGTCGCCCTTCTTCGGCTGCAACGACGCGTAGTAGTGCGAATTGGCCGAGCCGTCATGGGTGCTGAGCTTGTTCGGGTCATACGTCGGAGTGGAGACCACCGCGAGGATGGCGCCGGTGACCGGGTTGAGGGCGACGACCGCGCCACGACGCAGGGTGCCGTCCGGGTTCTTCATCCCGTTGTAGGCAGCGTCCTGCGCGGCCTTGTTCAGGGTGAGTTCGACGCTTCCGCCGCGGTGATTACGTCCGGTGAACAGGTCGGCCAGTTGCGAGCCGAAGAGCCGATTATCGTTTCCGGCGAGAACGCTGTTTTCCGCGTTCTCCATGGCATTCGTGCCGTAGACGAAGGAGTAGTACCCGGTGACCGCGGCGTACTCCGGACCCTGTGGATACGTGCGCAAGTACTTCAATTCGTCGTTCGTGGATTTCGAGGTTGCGATGGCCGTGCCTTCGACGACAATCTGCCCACGCGGGTTGGAGTACTCGGCCAGCAGTACCCGGCTGTTGTCGGGGTGATTGCGGTATTCACTGCCCTTGACCACCTGCACGAAGTTCAGGTTCACGAACATCGCAGCGAGCAGTACGAACAGGGCGACCGCCACCTTGCGGATCGGACGGTTCATGCGGGCACCGCTTCCGGTTCAGGTGCGGCCTTGCTCGGCGGTACCTGAGTCGGCCGGCGCGCGGCGTCAGACACCCGCACCAACAGCGCCAGCAGCGCATAGTTCGCCAGCAAGGACGAACCGCCGTAGGACAGGAACGGGGTCGTCAGCCCGGTCTCGGGCAGCAGCCGGGTCACGCCGGCGACAACCACGAAGAGTTGTAGCGCCACAAGGAATGCCAGGCCGGTGGCCAACAGCTTGCCGAACGCGTCGCGCACGGCCAGGCCGGCGGCCAGCCCGCGCGCGACGAACAACGCGTACAGGATCAGCAGGCCGGCCAGACCGAACAGGCCGATCTCCTCACCGAAGGAGGAGACGATGAAGTCGGTGGCCGGCAACGGGACGAGTTCGGGGTGCCCACCACCGAGCCCGGCGCCGAAGATGCCGCCCGTCCCGAGGCCGAAGAGCGACTGGCGCAGCTGAAAGCCATCGTCGAAGTGGACCGGCGAGAACGCGTGCAACCACACGCCGACGCGAGTCTGCACGTTGCTGAACAGCTGATACGAGACATAGGCGCCGCCAGCGAAGAGCACGGTGCCCACGATGACCCAGCTGGGACGCTCGGTGGCGACGTAGAGCAGCACGACGAACAAGCCGAAGAACATGAGCGACGTGCCGAGGTCGTGGCCGCGGACGAGAACGCCGATGCAGACGAGCCAGGCGGCCAGCAGCGGACCGAAGTCGCGTCCGCGCGGGAAGTCGATACCCAGGAAGCGCTTGCCGGCCAGTGCGAGCACGTCACGCTTGGCCACCAGATAGGAAGCGCCGAAGATCGTCAGCAGGATCTTCGCGAATTCTCCTGGCTGCAGCGAGAACCCGGCTACCCGGATCCAGATGCGTGCGCCGTTGACCTCGCTGAACCGGGCCGGCAGAACGGCGGGCAGCATGAGGAAGAACACGCCGGCCAGGGCGAGCGTGTAGGCGTAGCGCTGCAGCACCCGGTGGTCGCGGATCACGACGAGCAGGACGACGAACAGCAGGACCCCCAGTGCGGTCCAGAGCACCTGGGTGGGCGCTGCGGGCCCGTCGTAAGTGGCACCCCGCTCGGCCGCCTGCCGCTTCAGCCCCAGGTCGAGGCGATGGATCATGACCAGGCCGAGGCCGTTGAGCAGCACGACGATCGGCAGCAGCAGTGGATCGGCGTAGCGCGCGACCTTACGGATGACGAGGTGGGTGACGAGACCGATCGCGAGCGGAACCGCTGCGTAGGTGATCAGGCGGGAGGAGATCCGCCCGTCGCGGGTGGCTTCGACCGCGGCCTCGGCGGCCACTGTGATCAGCACGGCGAAGCCCAACAACACCAGCTCGGCGTTGCGTCGGGTGGGGATGCGCAGTTGGGCGCTGACGGAACTCATCAGGCGCTCCGGCAGTTCACGTCGGGATGCGGGCTGAGCGTCGGCGTCCCGGTCGGCGAGGGAAGGGTGCCGGCGCTCGTACGCGTCCTGGTCGGCGTCGCCTTCGGGGTGCTCTTGCTGGTTGTTCTCGCGGTCGTTCGGGGCCGCGAGGGTGAATTCGTGGCCGACCGGGTGGCGCTCGGCGCGGGCGTCACGGTCGGTGCCGGTATAACCGGCGGGCAGATCGGCAGCAGCTCGTCGTGCAGCCGGGCCACGATCTGCTCGGCGTCGCGCTGGTCGTGGGCGGTAATGCCGTCCTGCACCTGTGAGCGCACCGCGGGCTGGAGATCCTTGACCCTGAGATCGGTGTTCTTGTACACGTTGAAGAACTTCAGTGGGCCGAACTGGGTGTTGACGCCACGGAAGATCGCAACCTCGGTGCCGTCGCGGCCGACGAAGTAATAGGCCTGCGTGACGCGGTAGCCGATGCCTAGTCCGGTGATGAGCAGCGTGAGGATCCCAGCGATCACGAGCGCCGTGCGCCACGGCCGCCTGTGCTTGGCCGTTTTGTCCGGCGTGGCCGGCGACGGAGTGGCGGGCAGCCGCGACATCCGCGCGGCACGCTCAGCGGCGCTGTCGGCTCCGGGGATGTCGGCCGCGGCCGGGTCGACGAACGCGCCGTCGAACACCGGCAGGTCGTCGTTGGTCTCGCCGGCGCGGGCGTTGACCACGTCGGCCACGATGACTGTCACGTTGTCGGGGCCACCACCACGCAGGGCCAGTTCGACCAGGCGGTCGGCACACTCCTGGACGTTGGGGATGCGCAGCGTCTCGCGGATCGTCTCGGCCGTGACGACGTCGGACAGGCCGTCAGTGCACAGCAGGTACCGGTCACCGGCACGCGCTTCACGGATCGACACGTCAGGTTCGACTTCGCTACCGAGCAGCGCTCGCAGGATGACCGACTTACGCGGGTGGTCCTTGGCCTCGTCGGGCGTGAGCTTGCCCGAGTCGACGAGGTGCTGCACATAGGTGTCGTCGTGCGTGATCTGCGACAACTGCTCGCCGCGCATCATGTAGCCGCGGGAATCGCCCACATGCACCAGGCCGACCTGCGTGCCTGAGAAGCGCAAGGCGGTGAGCGTCGTGCCCATGCCTTCGAGTTCCTTGCTCTTCTGCACGGCCTCGGCGATGCGGCGATTGGCGTCCAGGACGGCATCGCGCAGGTCACCCATCAGGTCGCCGACGTGGCGGTCTTCGTCAAGCCCTTCGAGCGCGGTGATGACGATCTTGCTGGCCACCTCGCCCGCCGCGTGGCCGCCCATGCCGTCGGCGATCGC
>JBDTXT010000374.1:0-3402 GCA_040006035.1 Pseudonocardiales bacterium
GCAGCGTAGGGAGCATGAAACTAGGGTGCATGGAGGGTGCGATGCTGCCGCGGTCGGCGCGTCGCCGTGCGCGGCTGACCCAGGCCCAGCTCGCCGACCGAGCCGGCGTCACCCAGAGCGTGATCAGCGCGTACGAGGCGGGCCGTCGCCAGCCGTCGTTCCCCACCCTGAGCGCGCTGATCGCGGCAACCGGTTTCGAGCTGGATATGCGATTGCGGCCGGTGCCGCGCCGCCTTGGCGTGCTGACCGGTCCGATCGGGCGGCGGGTGCGCCGGAATCGTCGACAACTCCTGGACCGGGCTGCTGCGCACGGGATCCGCAACCTGGCGGTGTTCGGCAGCGTCACGCGCGGTCAGGACGGACCGGGCAGTGACCTCGATCTGTTCGCTGATCTGCCCGCGGGGATGGGGCTCGTCGGTCTCGGTCTCGCCCGCGACGAGCTTGAAGCCATCGTCGGGTGCCCCGTCGATCTCGTCCCGGCCAGTGACCTCAAGGCCAGCGTCCGGGACCAGGTCCAGACCGAATTGGTGGCACTGTGAGCGGCGACCGCGTCCAGCAGCGGCTGGCCGATATCAGCGAGCCGATCGCCGCTAACGCCTCCCACCTGGGACGAGGCAACATCTCCGACGGGCTGATCTTCGACGCCGTTCGCATCAGGCTGCTCGAGGTCGGCGAAGCCGTCAAAGCACTCCGCCCGGACGTCACTGCCACCGAGCCGGACATTCCCTTGACGCAGATCGCCCGCATGCGGGATCACCCCGCGCACCGATACTTCGATGCCAGCCACGCGGTCGTCACGGCCACCGTCCAACACGATCTGCCCCAGCTGGCCGCCGCCGTCGCCCGACTCCTCGCCAATCCGAGATAGGACAGCGGGACGACCCCGCCGTTAGTGCACATCGACAACTACCCGGTATATGGCGGGCGGAGAGGTTACGGGTCTGGAAGGCCCCCATGTGGGCCATGTTGTTGGTCACCGGAACGAGAGTGATCATGCGGACCCCTCGTCGCGTGGCGCTGGCGTTGGCTGGGTCATTGCCGACGAAACCCGGGCGCCTGCGGTTGTTGGCCTCGGTTGCGCGGGCAGCGTCGAGGTCGATCAGGCGGATCTCACCGCGCAGCATGATGAAGTCCGTCGGGTGTGGTCGTATCCCACGCCTCGGCGTCTCCGCATCCTTCCCATTCGTCCCAGGCCGCAGGGTACCCGTCTTCGAGCGCACGGTCGCCGAGCAGCCGGATCGCGTGCTGGATCGCCGCGGTCCGCGATGCCAAGCCCGCTGCCTTGGCGTACTTGTCCAAGGCTGCGACCTCGTCCTCGGACAGGCTGACATTCAACGTCATCCTCGAAGGCTGCTTGGCGTTACCAGACTGACTACACGGTCGCGTAGTGCGTGCCGGGATGCTCATCCCGACGAGCATCACGTCAGCCGCTCTCGATGCGGTGCCGAACGACTGGTTCGCACGTTTGAAGGGCTCCCTTCGTGGACTGCGCAGGTATACAGATAGTCGGTGCAATGGCATACTGTCTGTATGCAGGTATCCGCGGAGGACGCGATGTCCGTACGAGAGGCCGCGCAGCTCCTTAAGGTCACCGAGAAGCAGGTGCAACATCTTGGTCGGCGAGGTGAGGTGTCCTACGTGGCGCGGGGTCTCCTCGACGGGGCCTCGGTGCGTAACCTCCACGCCTTGCGACGTGGGAGGCACACCCGCGGCTGGTCCGAGCCCACCGCCTGGGCGGCCATCGCGCGCTTGGCTGGTCGCGACGCGGACTGGCTCGGCCAGGCTCAGGTTTCCCGGCTCCGGTCGCGGCTACGCAGCATCGACGCCGCTGCTCTGGTAGCCGCGACCCGCAACCGCGCACGCGTCAGCCGGTTCAGCGGACACGAGTCTGCCGCCGGCCGGCTATCTACCGAGCGCAACACGATCACGCGCCTTGCACTCCCCGGGCTCGTCGAACAGCGCCCCGACGTCGAGACCGACTGGTACGTCGACGCCCGCGACGAAGCCCGTCTCGTGCGGACGTACGCCCTCCGCCCCGACGTCCGCGGCAGGTTCGTTTTGCGCTTCGTCAAGACGGAGGACCATGCCGGCGACGTCGGACTCACATTCGACCTGGTGGCCTCACTGGTGGCGGATGACGAGGTGCTGACCGCCCTGGACTCGGCGACGAGCGACGACCCTCGCGAGCGCGGTGTCGCGGTCCGAGTCTTGGACGAGACTCTGGAACGGTTCCGCGCCCATGCCTGACGAGCCGCACCACCGGCCAGAAATCCGAGTCGGGGCCCCCGCGGGTGGATGGCCACACCCGTGGCCCAACGTCGCAGAGATCGCCGACGCGTTCCCGTCAACTCGGTGGACTCTCGTCGGAGGACTGATGACGCAACTGCACACGGTCCACCGGGGTCTCGGAGTCGTCAGACCCACCAACGACGTCGACATCATGCTGCACCTCGAGACGTCTCGAGGTGTTCCGGCCAAGGCCGCGGCTGCGCTGGAGACCCTGGGATATCAGTTGCAAGCGAGGATCGACCCCCGCGACCGCACTGCCCACCGGTGGGTTCGTAAAGGTCAGGTCATCGACGTGAGCGGTAGTCACATGGCTCGCGACGAGCGGCAGAACGAGGGCACTCGCAGCAGCCACGGTGAGCACTACGTCGATGTCCTCACGGCCGACCACCCCGCGCCGAAGGTCGTCGAACGGATGCGCGGCCGCGACATGGTGCCCATCGCGGGTGGGACGCAGGCCCTCAAGCACACCGTCAACGCCGTCCTCGACATCTGGCCGGATCGACCGACAACGATCTCGGTGCCTCGCCCGTTTGCTGCCGTCATCTTGAAAGCCGCGGCTTACGTGACGGACTCGCGCGACCGTGACCGGCACCTGTACGACGCGGCGGCCCTCCTGGCCTGCATCGAGGATCCTTTCACCGAAGTCGAGAGTCTCGCGGGATCAGACCGCCGCCGGATCCGAATCCTGATCGAGAGGCTGTGGGAGGACCACCCCGCGTGGCGGCCTCTGGACCGGGGTGCACGCGTCAACGCACAGGCGGCGTTACGGATCCTCGGCTCGGCGTAGGGCGCGTGCACCGGGCCTACCCGCACGTCGCGGACCCACGATCAAGAGTCGTCAAGGGAGTCAAGGGACGAACACTGTTCGCAAAATTCCTGCGGACTAGGTGCGGACTAAACCAATCGGTGAGACACGTTTCCGCAGGTCATCCCTAAATGTGGATGAGTCGGTCGATACGCCGGGTTCTGTTCTGCGCCGCCGTTACAAGCGACGCGGTGACGGTCATCCATCTCGACCGGCCATTGCTGGCCGGTTCTAGCGCCCTACCCGCAGGCTCGGACGGGCCGTCCTCGAACGCCTGCTGTCTGGGCTTGCTCCAGGTGGGGTTTACC
>JBDTXT010000375.1:0-3380 GCA_040006035.1 Pseudonocardiales bacterium
TCGCTGTTCTTCATGTTGACCGAGTCTGCACCGGGCAGTGTCCCGGCCGACCTCGACCGCCATCCGGCCGGAGCCCCCCGATGACGTCCATCTCGACCACCGAAACCGAGTCGTTCCTGCTGGGTTGCCCGAACTGCGGGCACACCTTCGCCGCCCCGCTGGCGCAGCGGCAGACGGCCACTGTGCAACCCGCCAAACGCCGCCACCCCGGGTTGCTTGACGCCGTCCGCTGGGAGCTCAGCAAGCTCGCCGCTCAGGGCCGCGCCCGGTGGACGCTGCTCATCTGCCTGCTCGCGCCGATCCTCATCGTCGCCATCATCAACGCCCAGCAGCGCCCGCCCAAGGACAACCTCTACGGACGCTTCATTCACGAGAGCGGCTTCGCTGTGGCGCTGCTCGTCCTCGGCTTCGCCGCGCAGTGGCTGCTGCCGCTGCTGACCGCCTTGGTCGCCGGCGACATCTTCGCCAGCGAGGACCAGCACGGCACGTGGAAGACGGTCCTGACCCGGTCGGCCAGCCGGGGCCAACTCTTCTGGGCCAAGACGATCACGGCGCTCGGCTTCGCGACGACCGTCCTGGTGGTCCTCGCGGTGAGCACGATCCTCAGCAGCGTGCTCATCGTGGGCCACCAGGACCTGACCGGGCTCACCGGCCAGGTCATCTCCTCAGGCACCGCGGGACGCCTGGTGATCGGGAGTTGAGCACTCGCGCTCGCGCCGCTGATCGGGTTCACCTGCTTGGCGATCCTGCTTTCGGTGCGATCCCGCAACCCTG
The DNA here is from genome assembly GCA_040006035.1 of Pseudonocardiales bacterium. Lineage (GTDB taxonomy): Bacteria > Actinomycetota > Actinomycetes > Mycobacteriales > Jatrophihabitantaceae > QHCC01. Next base: position 775 of record JBDTXT010000375.1, read on the forward strand.
CGGTCGGCATCGCCGCGCCGGTCGTCATCGGGATGATCATGCAGCTCGTCGGCAGCCTCGGGAGCATCGGGGCGATCCGGCCCCTGCTGCTGACCACCCCGTTCGAGAGCTGGCACGGGCTGTTCGCCCAAGACCGCTTCTACGGGCCGCTCACCACCGGCTTCGCCGTTTGCGCAGTCTGGTCGGCCCTCGCCCTGACCGCCGCATTCTTCACGTTGCGTCGCCGCGACATCACCGGAGGCTGACCCATGAACGCACGCATCCGCCGCCTCGCTCCGCGAGTACTCACCGTCCTCGTCGCCGCTGCTGCTGTCGCCGGGCTGACCGCCTGCGGTGGCAGCGACATCACCCGCGGCCGCCTCGAGCACTCGATTCCGCAGTCCTTCGCCAACCGCTACGTCGCACAGGCCAAGCTCCTTGGGCACACCGGGGTCACGGTCGCCTCGCTGCACGCGCGCGCCACCTGCGACAAGGGCGGGCCGAAGGTCGCCGATCACGGGCCCGGCGCCGACTGGAACTGCTACTTGAGCTGGAACGACCCGAACACGCCGCTGCCCGACGGAACCGGCCGCTTCGAGCTCAACGTCCACAGCAACGACTGCTACTCGGCGGGTGGCCCGTCGAAGATCGTCGGCCTCATCACCATCACGGACACCCGCGGCAGCGACGTCCCCAACCCGGTCTTCGAGTGGGACACCTGCTTTGACCCCCAGAGCCCGGACTCGCTCACGAAGCCGGCCGGCGTGCCGTCGGCGCTCACGCTGCCGACCGGCACCATCAAGTCCGAGGCCGCTGGCCGCGTCGATCCCGTGCTGAAGTGCTCGGCCGGCGCCGCCGGAGGATGCGTCGGCATCCTCACCGCGCAGATCGGGCCGCGTGTCGTCGAGTCGGTGCGCTACCAGCTCGCCCCGAGCGGCGACAACGACTTCCCGTTCACCCTCTCGGGCGACGAGCGCAAGCCGGGCAGCCGGCTGACGCTCACGGCCGCGCCGCTGATCGGCACCGCGCGCCGCGCTTCGACGACCCTGGCGGTGCATTAGCCTTGATCCACCGTTTGGGGTGAGGTTGCGGGCCGAGATCGCGTGAGGCGCTGGGTCGGGGTCGCGCAGCGGCCCCGACCGTCGTCTTCTGGGTCGTTGGGGTCGCGGTCAGGCGTTGGCTGCGAGGGAGTGCCGGGCGGTGGCTTGGCCGGGGGCATGCGGCGGCTCAGGTGCCCAGCGTGAACGTCCTCGTCGGCGCTGCTGGTCAGGCGGGCGGCGGGAGCGCTCTGAGCCGGTTCAGGGCGGCGGTGAAGTCTTCGCGCCATGGCCAGCGAGCCGGGAGGTGAAGTGTGATGCGCCGGGCGGTGCGAGTGAGGCGACCGGGGATCGTCAGCAGCCGCCGGCGCAGCGTCCGGGCGGTCCTGGTGGTGGCTTGGGGCAGGCCGATCTGTTGGGTCCAGCGCATGAGGTTGTGGGCCAGGGCGGCGATCACGGTCCAGGCGGCGTTGGCGGTGAACCTGCCAGAGGGGAAGTGCGCGAGGGCCTGGTCTTTGAGGTCGCGGATCGCGAGCTCGACGACCGCGTGCTGGCGGTGCTCGGCCTCGACCAGGCGCAGGCTCTCGGCGCGGTTGGTGGCAAACGGGTAGTGCTCCCAGCTGGGCAGCAGCTCGCCCTGGGCGTCGAGCGTGCGAACGCGCCTGACGATCATCCGGAACTCGCCGATCGTGGTCTCGGCGACCTGCGCGATCGACGTCTCCGGGTAGTCCTCGAGCGTGGTCCACGCGCCTTCGGGGATCAGCTCGACGGCCCTGCGGACGTGGGGCTGCATCCGGACCCCGATCGAGAACCGCCAGTCCGCGACGTCGAGCCGCGCGAACGTCTTGGCGTTCCAGAACCCGGAGTCCGCCCTGAGCAGCTTCTCGCCGGCGGCGCCGGCCCGGTCGACACGGGCGACCAGCTCGTCGCAGAAGCGCAGCATCCCGCGGGAGGTGTTCGCCGACCCCTTGCGCAGGCGGATGTGCAGAACCTCGCCGGTGTCGGCGCGGGTGGCCAGGATCGGGTGGTAGCCGAGCTGGCGGGTGTAGCCGTAGCCGGCGCCCTGCTTGGCATAGCCGTGGACCTCGCCGACGAACGAGTCGACGTCGACCACCAGGCGCCCGTCGCCGGGGCCGGCGCCCGCCTGCCAGGCGCGCTGCAGGCCCAAGCCGAGGACCTTGTCGAGCTGGCGGACATGCCCGAACGTGAACGCGCGCAGGAAGGTCCCCAGCGTCGACGGCGCCGCCACCCGATGGCCCAGCACCGCGCCGGTCCGGCCCGAGCGCAGCACGTCGCAGTCCTCGATGCAGTCCGCCCCCAGCGCCATCGCCGCGAGCATCGACAACACCTTGCGGCCCGGGTTCGCCGCCCCAGGACGCGCTCCGAGATCGACACATTCCTCGACCAGCTCCGCGATCCCGAGCCGCTGCGCGAGCAGCGCCGGAAGCATCACCCCAGCGTTGGCGACCGCCCGCTCGTCATCGAAGACCACGACCGCCTTTTGGTTCACCATGAGGGTGACCTCCTGAGCAACGGCCGCGGCTGCTGGAATCAGCCGCTTTCAAGCCCTGCTTGGGAGGTCACTCCACC
>JBDTXT010000376.1:0-3368 GCA_040006035.1 Pseudonocardiales bacterium
GGCACGTGGGACATGTCGGCGTGGGCGCGCTCGTGGAACTCGGTGTGGGTGAATCCCGGGCATACCGCGGTGACCGACACCCCGGACCCGGACAGCTGCACGGCCAGCGCCTCGCTGAACATCGTCACCCACGCCTTGCTGGCCGAGTAGGTGGCGTTCCCACCGCGCGGCACGAACCCGGCTACTGACGAAATGTTGATGATCTTGCCCGAACCGCGACCGGTCATCGCCCGAACGGCCGCATGCGTCAGTCGCAGCACCGCGCGCACGTTCAGGGCGAGTTGGCGTTCCTCGTCGGCCAGCTCGGCCAACCCGAAGCGCTGGTACATGCCGAACCCCGCGTTGTTCACCAGGATGTCGACGGGGCGCTGCGCCTCGATAATGCGGGCGGCCACCGCCTCACAGCCGGAATCGGTGATCAGGTCGGCCGGCAGCACCTCGACCTCGATCCCGAACTCGCTGGCCAGCGATGTCTGGCTGGCCGCCAATCGGTCCGCGTCGCGCGCGACGAGGATCAGGTCGTGCCCGCTTGCAGCGAGTTGGCGCGCGAACTCTGCGCCGATGCCGGAGGTCGCGCCGGTGACGAGTGCGGTCGGCATGTATCAGAGCTCGGTGCGCCGGGACTTGCTGGCCTTGGCCCGATTTCGGGCCAGCTCAGCACCGTGTGCGAGCGCGGCTTCGTGCTGGCGGGCCTTGGACCGCGCCCCTGACGTGCTGCCGCCCTCCCGGACCGCTGCCTGGGCGCGGGACGCGGCGTTCGAGCGCGGCCCTGAACTCGGGGGCGGCTTGCGCTGCCCGGCGGGCTTGGGAGCGAACAGTGAGCCCAGGCCGCGGCCAGGGCCCGGCTCGCGGCCCATGCCGATCTTGCGGGCATCGGAGACTGCTCTGAAGTACTTGCGCGACTGCGGCACGAACAGCAACGCGATGGCGACGATCGATGCGACGCCGGCCAGTACCAATGAGGCCTGCGGCAAGATCGGCAGGCCGTGGATCGGGTTGACGGTCAGCGGTCCACCAGTCATCACCATGACCACGATCAACGCCCATCGGGTGACGTTGGCCGTGTTGAGGCGGCGCAGGCTGAATGCGAGCAACAGCAACGCACCGGCGATCACGATGCCCTGCCACAAGCCGTTGATGCGGATGGAGTGCAGGTCGCCCGCGATTCGAGCGGCGTCGTAGTCCTTCACGGGGTTCTTTGCCTTGGCGTTGGTGTCCTCGAGCAACCGTCCGAGTTGGTCGGTATAACCGAACATGCTCGCCTTGTTGATCAGCGTGAACAGGACCTGCGCACACACGGCGACGATCACCAGGTTGATCGTCCGGGGCGGCACTGGGCGCCCGCCGGGCTGGTCCGCATCGCTAGCTTTCGTCATGTCAATCACCGGCGAAGTGTACGTGCGCACCCCTCGCCGGCGCGATCTCGCGGTCCGGGTAGCCGCAGCGGACCGTTACAGTCGATCCGACGCCAGCGATTTCGGCGCCAGTCGCGCATGACATGAAGGGCCACCCATGACCACGCCGCCGGAGGATCCCAACTCGCCGGACCGCGAGCCGGGCGGCTGGGCTTCGCCGGCCCCCGCCGAGCCGGTGCACTCCGACCCGGCATCCCTCAACCCGCCCGAGGCGCCCTTTGATCCGTATCGCTACGGTGCCCCCGAGCAACCGGTGCCGCCGGAATACGCGCCGCCGGGCTACACGCCCCCGCCGTCGTTGCGCAAGCCGCCCGCCAGTTCACCGCCGCCGGCCTATTCCCCGTCAGCGCCTGGGTACGGCGCGCAGCCTGGCTACGGCGCGCAGCCTGGCTACGGCTACCAGCCTGGCTACGGCGGCGGCCAGCAGCCCTATCCCTCCCCGCCGCACTACGCGCAGCAGTATCCCCAGCCCAAGACGGGCAACGGCAAGGCCGTGGCCGGCCTGGTGCTCGGCATTTTGGCCATCGTCTTCTGTTGGACCAGTTTCTTCGACATCGTCTTCATCGTGCTCGGCATCATCTTCGGCCTGCTCGGCATGGGTGATGCGAAGCGCAGCGGCACCGGCGGGCGAGGAATGGCAGTCGCCGGTCTGGTGTGCGCCCTCGTCGGCGCGCTGTTCGCCACGCTGTTCACCGTCTTCGTCTATTCGAAGATCGTCCCCTGCGTGAACAAGTACGATCCGGGGGCGGCTCGCGACCACTGCATCAACCAGAAGTTCGGCCGATGAGTTACCCAGACCCACCGGAGCAGCCGCCGTATTCGCCCCCACCGACGACTGCTAACCCGTATCCCAACCCATACGGCGGGCAGCCGCAGCCTTACGGGCAGCCACAGCCTTACGGGCAGCCACACCCATACGGCGGGCAACCGCAGCCTTACGGCCAGGCGCTGTCCTACCCGCCCGCGTACGGCGGGTACGGCTACCCGCCGGCCCCGGGCCGTCCCTGGCAGGTGGTCGGCGCCGGTGTGCTGGCCTACATCCTCGCCGGCATCCTGATCATCTCCGGAGCCGTGCTGCTCGCTACTGCGTCGGCCACCGACTCGATCGGCAGGGAGTTCGGCGGCGACACCTCCAGTATCACGGCAGAGCTCGCCTTGGATGGCTTCGTCGACCTGCTCGCTGCCGGTCTGCTCATCACCGGCGGCGTGATGATGACCGGGCGAAAGCGCCTGGGACGGACCATGCTCATCAGCGGCTGCTCCGTCACGTTGGCCGCCTGCGTGTACTGGCTGGTGCGGACGTCAGCCCACGCCGGCATAGTCGTATTCGACCTGCTCTACGCCGCGCTGGCCGTCATCGCCTTGGTCCTAGCGGTGTCCGGCACGGTGAGCCAGTGGCTGAACGGCGCGGCTACGGCCGCCCCGTCGGCCTACCCCGGCTGAGCCCTTGCAGGCTCAGCCGCCAGAGATGCTCAGCCCGTACCGGTCTTCGAGCGCGTCCACCCGCACTGTCTGTCCGTCCCGGATGTCGCCGGTCAGCAGGCTGCGCGCCAACGCGTCGCCGATGGAGGTCTGCACCAGTCGGCGCAGCGGCCGGGCACCGTAGAGCGGATCGAAGCCGTTGATCGCCAGCCATTCGCGGGCGGCGTCGGTGACCTCGAGTGCCAGTCGGCGCCCCTGCAAACGCTTGGCCAGCCCTGCCACCTGGATGTCGACGATCTTGGTGAGGTCTTCGGTGGTCAGCGAATCGAAGACCACGATGTCGTCGAGACGGTTGAGGAACTCGGGCTTGAAGTGATCTCGGACGACGCCCATGACGGTGTGGCGCTTGAGCTCGTCGGGCAACTCGCTCACGAGCGCGTGTGACCCGAGGTTGGATGTCAGCACCAGGATCGTATTGCGGAAGTCGACGGTGCGGCCCTGGCCGTCGGTGAGCCGGCCGTCGTCGAGCAC
>JBDTXT010000377.1:0-3354 GCA_040006035.1 Pseudonocardiales bacterium
GCCGAGCAGTCCTCGGTGATCACGGCGCAGGGGCTCGTGGTGCAGGCCGAGCTCACCTGGCCGGCGCTCAGCGCGCACGACCTGGTGGTGGTACCCGGCTGGCGCGGTGAGCGCCTGGCCGGCAGCGCACACCTTCGCCCGGACACCCTCGCAGCGCTCAGGGCGCACCACGCCGCCGGCGGGACGGTGGCCAGCGTCTGCGCCGGTGCCGACGCGCTGGGCCGGGCCGGGCTGCTCGACGGCCGGCGCTGCACCACCCACCACGACCACCAGGACGAACTGGCGCACCGCTACCCACGTGCCCACGTGGCCCGCGACGTGTTGTTCACCGAGGACGACCGGGTGGTGACCTCGGCCGGCATCGCGAGCGGCATCGACCTCGCCCTGCACCTGGTGGCGTCGCGTCACGGCACAGCGGTGGCGGCGCGGGCCGCCCGCTCGATGGTCGTCTACGCCCGCCGCAACGGCGACGCGCAGCAGGTCAGCACGATGCTTCGGCACCGCGCGCACCTCAGCGATGGCGTGCACCGGGTGCAGAACCTCATCGACACCGGCTTCGAGCGGCCGATGCGCCTGAGCGACCTCGCGGCCGAGGCCGGAGTCAGCGAGCGCACGTTGACGCGGGTGTTCACCCGGGCCACCGGCCTGACCCCGCTGCGCTATCAGCAGGCGCTGCGACTGGAGATGGCCGAGCAGCTGATCGGGCAGGGCACCACCGTCGAGTCTGCTGCGCGCCGGGTGGGCTTCGAGGACGCGCGGATGCTGCGCCGGCTGCGGGCAGCCGCCCGATAGCGATTGGCCCGGGCTGTCAGGAATCGAGGGCTGTCAAGATTGCCGGCGTGAGCTCCGATCATTGGTACGCGCTGCCCGTCCTGTCCGGCCGCCTGATCCGCCTGGAACCGCTCGCGTTCGAACACGCGCCCGGCTACCTGGCCGCCGGTTCAGGTGATGATGCCGTCGAGGTCTTCCGGTGGATGTACCCCGCCGCACCGCAGAGTGTGGCGGACGCGCAACGCGACATACTTGTCGCGCTCGGCGCCCGGGCCCACGGCGAGCGGTTCGCCTACGCCCAGTTCGACGTCGCCACCGGCCAATTCGCCGGCACGTCGTCCTACTACGAGGTCAATCCGGCCTTACGGACGCTGGGGATCGGGCATACCTGGCTGGGCCGGCCGTGGTGGCGCACCGGCCACAACACCGAATCGAAGCTGCTCATGCTCACCCACGCGTTCGAAACGCTGGGCGCGGCCCGCGTCGTCTGGCACACCGATATCAACAACACCCGCTCACAGCAGGCCATCGCCCGCCTCGGCGCCACGCGGGAGGGGGAGCTGCGCAAGCACCGCCTCAGGCGCGACGGCTCGTGGCGCACCACGGTGCAGTACTCGATGACCGACGACGACTGGCCTGCCGTGCGGGACCGGCTAACGCAGCGTCTGGCCGCCGGCTGACGTGCCGTGCTGGGCCGCCCATCTCGGCTGGCCGTGCGGGGCACTCTTCCCCGCTAAGCACCGGTTTTGGGGCGCGCAACCGAACAGCTGCGGGGAAAACATGATCAGCCCTGGCGATGTCGGTGCCGGCAGGCAAACTGGAGGATGTGACCCGCTTCTCCCCCGCCACCCAGGACTGGCTCGACGGCGCCTTCGCGGCGCCGACCCCGGCGCAGCTCGGTGCCTGGGACGCGATCGCGGGCGGCGAGCACACCCTGGTGGTCGCGCCGACCGGCTCGGGCAAGACCCTCGCCGCGTTTCTCTCCGCCATCGATCGCCTCGCGGCGCTGCCCGTCCCGGACGACCCGATGCGTCGCTGCCGGGTGCTCTACATCAGCCCGCTCAAGGCCCTGGCCGTCGACGTCGAGCGCAACCTGCGCTCACCGCTGGCCGGCATCCGGCAGGCCGCCGCCCGCCTGGGGTTGCCGGCTCCCGACATCACCGTCGCGATGCGCTCGGGCGACACGCCGGCCGACGAGCGGCGCGCCTTCGCTCGCCGGCCCGCCGACATCCTGATCACCACCCCCGAGTCGCTGTTCCTGTTGCTGACCTCGGCCGCCCGCGAGGCATTGCGCGGCATCGACACCGTGATCGTCGACGAGGTGCACGCGGTCTGCGCCACCAAGCGCGGCGCCCACCTCGCGCTGTCGCTGGAGCGCCTCGACCGAATGCTCGACGCACCGGCCCAGCGCGTTGGGTTGTCGGCCACGGTTCGGCCGGTCGACGAGGTCGCCACGTTCCTGGCTGGTGGCCGGCCGGTTGCCATCGTTCAGCCGCCGCTCACCAAGGTCTTCGACCTGCAGGTGGTGGTTCCGATCGAGGACATGTCGGCACTCGGCGAGCCGATCGACGACCTCAGCGGCCCGGCTGCCGGCGCCCAGCGCCGCTCGTCGATCTGGCCGCACGTCGAGGAGCGGGTTCTCGACCTGATCGAGGCACACCGCTCGACGATCGTGTTCGCCAACTCGCGGCGGCTGGCCGAGCGGCTCACCGCCCGGCTGAACGAACTGGCCGGCGAGCGCGCCGGCGCAGCCGCAGTGTTGGGCGAGAAGCCGCCCGCCGAGCTGATGGGTCAATCAGGCTCCGGGCATCCCGCCGGTGACATCGTCGTGGCCCGCGCTCACCACGGTTCGGTGTCGCGCGAGCAGCGTGCCCTCGTCGAAGAAGCACTCAAGGCAGGCCAACTGCCGGCCGTCGTCGCCACCTCGTCGCTCGAACTCGGCATCGACATGGGCGCGGTCGACCTCGTCGTCCAGGTCGAGTCCCCGCCGTCGGTGGCCTCCGGTTTGCAGCGGGTCGGGCGCGCCGGGCATCAGGTCGGCGCGGTCTCCCGCGGCGTGCTGTTTCCCAAGTTCCGCGGCGACCTGGTCGAATGCGCCGTGGTGGCCGAGCGGATGAGCGCCGGCGCGATCGAGTCGATGCGCTACCCGCGCAACCCCCTCGATGTCCTGGCCCAGCAGATCGTCGCGATGGTCGCCCTCGACACCCTGACGATCGACGAGGTCGACGAGATCGTGCGCCGCGCCGCCCCGTTCGCCGGCCTGCCGCGCTCGGCGCTGGAGGCGGTGCTCGATATGCTCGCCGGGCGCTACCCGTCCGACGCCTTCGCCGAACTGCGGCCCCGGCTCACCTGGGACCGCGTCACCGGCGAGCTGACGGCCCGGGGTGGCGCACAACGGCTGGCCGTCACCAGCGGCGGCACGATCCCCGACCGTGGCCTGTTCGGTGTGTTCCTCGCCGGCGTCGATGGCCCCGGCAAGCGGGTGGGTGAGCTCGACGAGGAGATGGTCTACGAGTCGCGCGTCGGTGACGTGTTCCTGCTCGGCTCCTCGTCCTGGCGCATCCAGGACATCACCCACGACCG
>JBDTXT010000378.1:0-3353 GCA_040006035.1 Pseudonocardiales bacterium
GGTTGCGGAAGCCGAGGGCGGTGCCGCGTAGGTGTTCCAGGCGGCCGTTGATCGCCTCGGTGGGCCGTTGCTGGTGCCGGGGCGGTCGAAGTAGGCCAGGACGTCGACGCCTCGGCGTTGCAGGGTGCGTCCGAGCGTGATCAGTTCGCTCAGTGCAGTTGGGACGCTTTTGCTGATCGCGTTGATGATCTTCGCCAGTGTGGTCTTCGCGGCTCGTCGGTCGGGGTCGCGGTAGGCGGCGACGATGCGCTGGTAGACGCCCCAGGTCGCCTCGACCTCGACGTGCTGTTCGTCGGCGAACACTGCGGTGAGCCGCTGCCACTGCTTGTCGGTGAGCAGCTCGGCGCCGGTGCGCAGCATGCGGCGGATGCCGTAGAGCGGGTCACCGGAGCGGCCGCGGTGTCCGCAGGTGTCTTGTTGGACGCGTTGGCGGCAGCGGTCCAGGGCGTCGCCGGCCAGTGCGACGACGTGGAAGGGGTCCATCACGGCAACCGCTTCGGGCACGGTCTCAGCGGCGGCGGTCTTGAAGCCGGTGAACCCGTCCATCGCGACGACCTCGATCCCGTCGCGGAAGTCCGCGCTCTGCTGGACGAGCCAGGTCTTGAATACCTGTTTGGAGCGGCCTTCGACCATGTCCAGCAGCCGCGCCGGCCCGACCCGTCACGGACCGGGGTGAGGTCGATGATCACGGTGACGAACTTCTCGCCACGGCGAGTGTGACGCCAGCAGTGTTCATCCACGCCGATCACTCGCACCCCGCCCAAGCGGGCCGGATCATCGATCAGCAGCTGTTGGCCGGCGGCCAGGACGGCGTCGTTGACGGTGTGCCACGACGCGCCGAGTGATGCCGCGACCCGCGCGATCGACAGCCGATCGATCACCACCGATTTCAACGCCCACAACACCGCGTGACGCGACAGCTTCGCCCGCGGCGCCGCCGCCGTCGTCGTGTCCTGACGCCACACATGCCCGCAGCCGGTGCACCGGTAACGGCGCACCCGCACCGCCAGAATCGTCGGCCGCCAACCCAACGAAACATGAGCGAGCCGGCGGACGACCGTGTCGCGGGGCGCGCCCTGGCAGCCGCACGCGTGACACGAGTCATCAGGCTCGAGCACCCGGCAGACCAGCACCGCATGGTCGTCATGGATCTGCTGCCCGGTCACCGACAGGCCGAGACGATCCAGCAAGCAGAAGCTGTCGAGATCAGGACAACAGAAAGTAGCGTTGAGCACGTCGAGGTCTTCCAGATGGACGGCGTAGGAACCTCCATCATCGGAAGACCTCGACCCTCACCCCGGGACCGACGCGCCCACAGCTACACCCTCAACTGCGAAGAGCCACATATACGGCCAACCTCCGCCCAAGTTGGGCAGAAGTCGGCACGACCCGAGCGGGTGGCCGCGAGGAACACGGGTTGCGGTACGCGGGCGGCGGCTGTGCGGCGCAGGTCGCGTCCTCACCGTGAAGGGAGTGAAGTCGGCTCGGCAACCTTGAATTCCCGGGACCGGCCAGGGGCGTGAACTTTTGTCACGTCAGGCCTTGACAGCGCCGCCGAGCGCCGACACGACCTTGCGGGCAATCGTTTGGCGTCAGGGGCGGTGGAATCGTCGCCCCTGATCTGCGTCCAGCCGGTACCCGAGGCATAAGCGCCTTGACCGGTAAAGGCCGACTCTTCCAGGGGTGTACGTACATAGAAGTATGGAGTAACCGAGGATGTCGCAGGTGGCTAGTCCCACCTGGCCCGGTTCCCGTGGTCTGCGTCGAGTCCTACGTCCGTTCGTCGGCTAGGCCGAGACAGGCATGCAACCGCGTCGCTGGACGGGTATGGGTGAACCGTCCCGGGGTTTGATCGCTCTTTGGCTTTAGACGTGGTTGGGTCGTGGCCGGTAGGGGCGTGATGCGTCGGCGACGAGCACGATGCGTATCCGGTTAGTTGGTGAAGTTGCAAAAGCCGGGCCAGGCGACGGGTCTTCGATGAGCAGGTTTAGGGCTTCGGTGCGGCCGTTGGACATGCCGCTGGTGGCGAAGTAGCGGGACATCCTCGGCCAGCCCTACGAACAGGGTCGGCCGACATCGACTTCACATTGCTCAGGACGCCGTGCCTGAACCGCACGGCGTCACACCTTGGTTGCGATCACAGCAACTGTGCTGCCATTGCGCCGCAGCCACTCGTATCGTTTGGTCAGCCGATCGTCACGCAAAATAAGACTGTGTACGCGCTCACGACTTACCTTTATTCCAAGCTTGTTTGCCGCGATCAACAGGTACCTAAAAAGTGCGCCGTGTAGCCGAATTTCTGAATCAGAAAACACGATCGCAAGGGGGGCGATTCGCCCGGCGTCAAGCGGACGGCAGTCGACCCCGCGATCCCGCTTACCGAAGACTCGGATGCCGATGTCGTATAGCCTAGCATGCCAGGGATCGAACGCTCCGAACTTTCCGCCCGTACGGAGCACACGCTTGGCCTCTGTCAGCGCTGCCATCGTATCCATGTGATGAAGACAACCCTCCGTAATAACGACATCGACTGCTCCGGTTTCGATTGGCAACTTCTCACCGAACGCAACCATCCCATCGAATTGGTCGGCTATACCCAGCTCGGTCGCAACCCGAAGTGTGAGATCTAGCTCGCCCTGCGAGGGCGTCACCAAGATGGCGCGCGCAGCGCCACCGAGGATTGCCTTACACGCGGCTGATCCTGCCCCACCGATCTGCAAGAAGGTTCCTCCAGACACCAGGTCGGAAACGTGGCGATAAATGTCTTCTTGGGACACCGAATCAAACTGAGTGTCTAGGTAGAGCGCCATCGGGGTAGCCCACGTTGTGCCCGACATCTGCACGCGTCGCAGCCGGCCGACGAACTCGTCATAGTCAGCTGCCTCCTGAGCCAATCGGTCGTAATGGACGATTTCAGCGTCAGAAGTTATCGGATGCTGTTCCACTTGCCTAGGATAAAACACCACGAGGCTCTCGGCAAGCTATCGCGGGGATAGGCCTCGCTTCGCCGTCACCGGTCCCGAGGCTCATCGCGTGCGCGCCGGTGCAATACGGGATATACCGTCCGCGACCTCCCGACCGCTCGTGATCCGCGGCTGTCTGCCACTTTCGGCAGTCGCAACCGCTCGAAAGTGCGTTAGTCTCCATGTCTCGCGTTGCACTCGGCGTGGTCAGCGGGCAGGGGATGAATTCCGGCGATCGGCCGACCTCCGGGGGAGTTGGGTGTTAGCCCGAAGAACCTCTCACTGATAGGGCATAATGTGCTAAACATCTGCCCAATAATTTCAGGGGAGACATTTGACGTGAGCATGAACCCACAAGAGCTCAAGCGTCTCGCGGCGGAGCATCGCGAG
>JBDTXT010000379.1:0-3353 GCA_040006035.1 Pseudonocardiales bacterium
AGCATGCCCGCGTCGCTGTCGACGGCGGTCAGCTCGGCCGCCAGCGCCAGCAGCGCCAGGCAGGCGGCACCCGCACCGGAACCGACGTCCAGGATCGTGCCGGACGGTTCGAGCGCCGCCCGGGCCAGCTCGTAGGACGGGCCGGACGGCGCTGCGGTGAGCCGGTCCGCGCGGCGGGCGAACACCTGCCGGGGCAGCACCCACGGCGACTCGCTAACGGCGGCGGTGATGTGCTCAGGAATCGCCCACGCGCCCAGCGCCGCACGCCACCGCTCACTCAGCTCGCCCAGCTCAGGCACGTCAGCCATGACCCGGAGCCTAACGGGATCGGCCACTCAGCGAGACCGGGCTCGTTACGCCGATTTCATCGCCCGGGCGGCTATCTGCGGCTGCTCCATCCCGGCGAACTCCACCGCCCGCATGCCGAACAGCTGCTTGATGTCGGACACGAACGCGGAGCTGCCGTCCACCTGGTACCGGGGCAGGCTGTAGGTGGAGGTCTTGGCCAGCTCGTTCACCGTCAGGTGCACGTCGCGGTGGCCGGGGTAGGCGGTCAGGATCTGGCGCAGCTCGGCCACGGTCTTCTCGTTGATCTGGCGGCCCTGGACGACCAGCTTGATGGGCATGTCCCGGCCGATGCCGCTCAGGTCCAGCGGGACGAGCTCCTGGCCGTTGAGGTTGATCGTGCCGTCCCGGTCGTTGACCCGGCCCTGCACGCTGATGCAGGCGTCCTCGGCCAGCTCGCCCTGGTACAGGGTGTAGGACTGCGGGAAGAACAGCACCTCGATGCTGGCGTCCAGGTCCTCCACGGTCACGATCGCCCACATCGCGCCCGCCTTGGTGATCTTGCGGTCGATCTTGGAGATGATGCCGGCCACCTTGACGTACCCCTCGGTGCGCCCCGAGTCGAGCAGCTCGGCGATCGACAGGTCGCGGTTGCGGGCCAGCAGGCCCTCCGCCCCCTCCAGGGGGTGGCTGGATACGTAGAGTCCCAGCATTTCCCGTTCAAAATTCAGTTTGACCTTCTGGTCCCACTCCCTGGCATCGTCGGGGATGCTGACGCCGCCGAACGCCGCGGACTCCGCGCTGTCGGAGCCGCCGAAGAGCGAGTCCTGGCCCATCGCCTCCTGGCGCTTAAGGCCCAGCACGGAGTCGATGGCCCGGTCGTGCACCTCGACCAGGGCGAGGCGCGGCTGGCCGAGGGAGTCGAACGCGCCGGCCTTGATGAGCGACTCGACGGTGCGCTTGTTGCAGACGGTGATGTCGGACTTGTCGAGGAAGTCGGAGAAGGACTTGTAGGCCAGCTTGGCGGCGCGGGTCGCCGTGATCGAGGCGACCACGTTCTCCCCGACGTTGCGGATCGCGCCGAGCCCGAACCGCACGTCCGTGCCCACCGGGGTGAAGTGCAGCGACGAGTCGTTGACGTCCGGCGGCATGACCTTGATGCCCATCCGCCGGCACTCGGACAGGTAGATCGCCATCGTGTCCTTGTTGTCGCCGACGGAGGTCAGCAGCGCGGCCATGAACTCCGCGGGGTAGTTGGCCTTCAGGTACGCCGTCCAGAACGACACGATGCCGTACCCGGCGGTGTGCGACTTGTTGAAGCCGTAGCCGGAGAACGGCACCAGGACGTCCCAGACCGCCTGGGTCGCCGCCCTGGAGTAGCCGCCCGCGGCCATGCCGGAGGAGAACTTCTCGAACTCGGCGTCCAGGATCTCCTTCTTCTTCTTGCCCATGGCCCGGCGCAGCAGGTCCGCGCCGCCCAGGCTGTACCCGGCCAGGGTCCGGGCGATGGCCATGACCTGCTCCTGGTAGACGACCAGGCCGTAGGTCTCACCGAGGATCGGCTCCAGCGCCTCTTCCAGCTCCGGGTGGATCGGCACCACGGGCTTGCGGCCGTTCTTGCGGTCGGCGTAGTCGTTGTGCGCGTTGGCGGCCATCGGGCCCGGCCGGTACAGCGCCAGGACTGCGGCGATGTCGCCGAACTTCGTCGGCACCATCGACTTCAGCAGCGCCCGCATGCCCGCGTTGTCCAGCTGGAACACGCCCAGGGTCTCACCGCGGGCCATCAGCTCGAAGGTGGCCTTGTCCTCCAGCGGCTGCTGGTCCAGGTCGATCTCGAAGCCGCGGGTTTCCTTGACGTTCGCGATCGTGTCGGCGATGACCGTGAGGTTGCGCAGGCCCAGGAAGTCCATCTTCAGCAGGCCCATGCGCTCGCAGTCCGGGTACGGGAACCCGGTGATGATCGCGCCGTCGCTGTCCCGCTTGTGGATCGGGATGACGTCGATCAGCGGCTGCGCGCCGATGATCACGGCGCAGGCGTGCACGCCGGTGCCGCGGGTCAGGCCCTCGATGCCGCGGGCGGTGTCGATGACCTTCTTCACGTCCGCGTCCGACGCGTACAGGGCCCGGATCTCGCCGGCCTCGGTGTACCGCTCGTGGGTTTCGTCGAAGATGCCGGCGAGGGGGATGTCCTTGGCCATCACGGCCGGGGGCAGCGCCTTGGTGATGCGCTCGCCCATCGCGAACGGGTAGCCCAGCACCCGGGACGAGTCCTTGATCGCGGCCTTGGTCTTGATGGTGCCGAAGGTGAGCACCTGGGCGACCGAGGGCTCGCCGTACTTGTAGGTGACATACCGGATCATGTCGCCGCGGCGCCGGTCGTCGAAGTCCAGGTCGATGTCGGGCGGTGAGATCCGCTCGGGGTTGAGGAAGCGCTCGAACAGCAGCATGTGCTCGATCGGGTCGAGCTCGGTGATGCGCAGCACGTAGGCGACCATCGACCCGGTCGCCGATCCACGGCCGGGGCCGACCCGGATGCCGTTCTCCCTGGCGTGCCGGCAGATGTCGGCGACGATGAGGAAGTAGGAGCTGAAGCCGAGCGACTCCATCAGCCCGAGTTCCAGCTCCAGTCGCTCCCCGACGGCCGGGTCCGGGTTGTCGCTGAACCGGTACGCCGTGCCCTTGGCGACTTCCTTGCGCAGCCAGGACGCCTGCGTCTCGCCTTCGGGCACGGCGAACTGCGGCATCCGGTCGACCTCGTTGAACACCTCGTCGTACGCGCCCGGCGCGACCATCTCGGCGATCAGCAGCGTCGAGTCGCACGCGCCGGGCAGCTCGGTGTCCCAGTACGAGCGCATCTCGGCCGCGGACTTCACGTAGAACCCAGTGCCATCGAACCGGAGCCGGTTCGGGTCGTCCTTGTTCTTGCCGGTGCCGATGCACAGCAGCACGTCGTGCGCCTCGGCCTGGTCCTCGGTGACGAAGTGCGAGTCGTTGGTCGCCACCGGCCGCAGGCCCAGCTCCCGGGCGATCTTCACCAGGCCCTCGCGCACGGCCGACTCGATGGCCAG
>JBDTXT010000380.1:0-3332 GCA_040006035.1 Pseudonocardiales bacterium
CCCCCCATCCCACGCGAACAAGCCTGACGCACGCGAGGCGCCGGAATGGGTTATCCACACGAGCGGATTGTGGTTCGTTCACCAGCTCTCGGCGGGTGCGCGAACCACAATCGGAGAGGCTGGCCCCTGCGGACCGGTCCCCCACGTGGCGGGTGTTGGGTTTGAACCAACGTAGGCTGAGCCGGCGGTTTTACAGACCGCTCCCTTTGACCACTCGGGCAACCCGCCGTGCGACCGGATCTCTCCGGCAACGGCTCGCCAGCCTACCGGACTCCGCGCAGCCGCCGTCCTGCCCTCCGATACGGTCGATGGGCTCAGCTGCGCGCAATCCGCGCCAACCAGCACGCCAGCAGGAGGTAGCACCAAATGGCCGATCCGTCGTTCGATGTCGTCAGCAAGATTGACCGTCAGGAGATCGACAACGCCCTCAACCAGGCATCGAAGGAGGTTGGTCAGCGCTTCGACTTCCGCGGCACCAACGCCTCGATCGAGTGGTCCGGCGAGCTCGGCGTCACCGTCAAAGCCGACACCGAGGAGCGGGCCAAGGCCGCGCTCGAGGTGTTCAAGGAGAAGTTGGTCAAGCGCTCGATCTCGCTGAAGTCGCTGGACGCCGGCGAGGTGAAGCAGTCTGGCAAGCAGTACGTCATCGCCTCGACGCTCAAGCAGGGCATCGGCCAGGACGACGCCAAGAAGATCGCGAAGAAGATCCGCGACGAAGGCCCCAAGGGTGTCCAGGCGTCGATCCAGGGCGATCAACTGCGGGTCTCTGGGAAGAAGCGCGATGACCTGCAGGCCGTCATCGCCCTGCTCAAGGGCGCCGACCTCGGCGTCGCACTCCAGTTCGACAATTACCGGTGAACCCCCCCACGAATTCGCTCATTGCGCAGGAGATCCACTTGATGCACCGCACGATGTCGGCTTCGCCTACGAATTCGCGGGAGCCCCGGTGAAGGGCATCATCCTGGCCGGCGGAGCGGGCACCCGGCTGCATCCCCTCACCCGGGTGGTGAGCAAGCAGCTACTGCCTGTCTACGACAAGCCGATGATCTACTACCCGCTCTCGACGCTCATGCTGGCCGGGCTGCGCGACATCCTGATCATCACAACTCCACACGAGCAGGACCAGTTCGTCCGGCTGCTCGGTGATGGCAGCGACCTAGGCTTGAACCTCACCTACGCCGCCCAGCCCGAACCGAACGGGCTGGCCGAGGCCTTCCGGATCGGTGCTAAGCACGTCGGCTCCGACACCGCGGCGCTGGTGCTCGGCGACAACATCTTCTACGGCCACGGCCTCGGCGGCCAGCTCACATCGGCGGCGGCGATCGAGACCGGGTGCGTCCTGTTCGGCTATCAGGTCAGTGATCCGGAGCGATACGGGGTGGCTGAGGCAGCCGCCGACGGCACCCTGGTGTCGATTGCCGAGAAGCCGCTGCAGCCCAAGTCGAATCTGGCCGTCACCGGGATGTACTTCTACGACAACGACGTGGTGGCTATCGCGGCCGACCTACGACCCTCGGCGCGTGGAGAGCTGGAGATCACCGACCTCAACAACGTCTATGTCGCCCGCGGAACTGCCAAGCTCGTCGACCTCGGCCGGGGCACGGCGTGGCTTGACACCGGCACCCACGACTCGCTGCTCGAGGCCGGTCAGTTCGTGCAGGTGCTCGAGCACCGCCAGGGTGTGCGGATCGCCTGTGTCGAGGAGATCGCGCTGCGGCAGGGATTCATCGACGCGGAGAAGGCCTACCGGCTCGGGGCCGCCCTGTCGAAGTCCAGCTATGGCGCCTACGTCATGGACGTCGCCCGCGACGCCGGAGCCGTCACCGTCGCGATCTGACGCGCACCGCTCAGTGCAGGAAGCGGGGGTCGGCCTTTGCCATCTGCACCAGACGCGCGATCCGCTGCTCCATCGGGGGGTGCGTCGAGAAGAGGTGACGGACTCCGCGCCCGCTGAACGGGTTGGCAATCATCAGGTGGCTGGTGGTCACCAACGACGGCTCGGGCGGCAGCGGGCGCACCTCGACGGCCGCCTCGATCTTGCGCAGGGCCGAGGCGAGCGCGAGCGGGTCGTTGGATATCTCGGCACCTGAGGCGTCGGCCTGGTACTCCCGCGAGCGGCTGATCGCCAGCTGGATGAGCCCGGCCGCCAGCGGGCCGAGGAACAGCATCAGCAGGCCGCCCAACGGATTTTGCCGGTCCCGGCCTCCGCCACCGCCAAAGAACATGGCGAAGCTGGCCAGGTAGGTGATCGCTGCGGCGATCGTGCCGGCCACGGACGAGATCAGGATGTCGTGGTTGTAGACGTGGCTGAGCTCGTGGGCGAGCACGGCGCGCAACTCGCGCTCGTTGAGGGTCTGCAAGATGCCCTCCGTGACACACACCGCTGCGTGGCGTGGACTGCGCCCGGTGGCGAAGGCATTGGGCTGCGGGATCGGCGCGATATAGAGCCGCGGCATCGGCTGCCGGGCACTGGTGGCCAGTTCACGCACGATGCGGTACAGCATGGGCTGCTCGGCTTCGCTCACCGGACGGGCGTGCATCGAGCGCAGCGCGATCTTGTCGGAGTTGAAATAGCTGAACGCGTTGATCGCCACCGCTATCAGCAGCCCGATCAGCAGGCCCCGAGCCCCGAAGAACAACCCGCCGAGGCCGATGAACAGCGCCGCCAGGGCGCCGAACAGGACCGCGGTCTTCACGGCATTAGCTGCGCTCCGCACATCAACCCAACGATCGTCCACCGGGCGAGGGTTCCCGGCATTGAGGCGCGGATCACCCGGGCACCACCCGGGCGGTCTGATTCACTGCAGACATGTCGGCCATCGACCACCTGATCCATGCCAACGAGACCTATGCGGCGTCATTTCCCGGCCCGCGACCGATCCGACCGAAACTGCGCATGACCGTGATCGCCTGCATGGACTCGCGTCTGGATCTGTTCGGGGCGCTCGGTCTGGACATCGGCGACGCCCACCTCATCCGCAACGCCGGCGGCGTGATCACTGACGACGTGCTGCGCTCACTCGCCCTCAGCCAGCGTTCGATGGGCACTCACGAGGTCGTCATCATCCATCACACCGAATGCGGGATGCTCGATCTGGACGACGACGCGTTTCGCAACGAACTGGCCGACGAGACGGGGCACGCGCCGCCGTGGCGGGTGCCCGGCTTCACCGATCTGCCCGCCGACGTACGCAAATCGATAGCGGCGGTGCGTGAGTGCCCATGGATTCCGCACCGCGCGGACATCAGGGGCTTTGTCTTCGACGTCGCGACGGCTGAGATCGAGGAAATCAGCTGACGAACTGCTCCGGTGCCGTCGCGCCCGCTGACAT
>JBDTXT010000381.1:0-3326 GCA_040006035.1 Pseudonocardiales bacterium
AATGCCGCGCGTATCATGCGAGACTTTCGTGTGCTCGCTTGCTTCCTTCACGACAGTTTCGAGGTGTTTGCGAAATGCATTGCAATAGGCGGCGAATTTATGGATAATCAGTTCGGGACGGCGTAGCCGCGCAAATTGTCATTGTCCTGCGAGAGACAGTACGACCGCGAATCGTGCCCTCGCTGAGTGCTGGCTCCCGGATGCGCGACTGCGCCGGCCCGCTCCGACGTCGGGTCCATTCTGTTAGCGACGTCCCATCGACTGGTTATTAGGATCTTCGCGGCCAAGCGTGGTAGCCGCGGCCTCAGACTCGTGCTGGTAGGGAGTCGTCAGTCAACGCCGCCGTGCAGCAAGGGCCGCAGCCGGCAGTTGTCGAGGTTGCGGAGTCCGTGTCGGCCGCGAGATGGCATACCGGCCCTAACCGCCCTGGTGCCCCGCCGCCGTCCGGCTCCAGGCACGCCGAATGGGCTGTCAACCGTCTTCCATCTGACGACCAGCTTTAGCAGGTTGCGAGCACATCTCGATTGCGCCTCGCCTTGGTGACAACCGCCCTGGCGTATATGCCCCGGTACTACGTTGAAACGACCCCGGGCCGGGACTCGGATGTCGGGGCCGACCACGTTGGCATCATGTCTGACCGTTGGAGCTGCGAGCATGAGCGTCGCGTTGCCTGCGCAGATGACGCATGATCTCGATATCGGATCTGCAGAGGAGGCACGCGTTGCTGTGGCGCGTGCGCCGCACCTTTCGGCGATCCTATGGTTGATCGACGCCGCCTCCTCCCGGGCGACGCATACACGCTTCGAGTCGGAAGTCGCAAAAGCGGCGGGTCCTCGGAGCCGTCCAGCTTGGGAAGCGTTGGGGATTCGGGGACTCGATCGCATCCCCAACTGCCTGGTACCGATCGAAGGTGGCGGCGAGACAACCGTCGCAGAGTGCGTGACCGCCTTGCGTGACTCATCCGGCGATGAGCTCTCAGCGGAGGTCAACGCCCTTTGGGGGTCGCAGCCGCCCCTTCCATGGCGGCTTGCTGCCGACCGCCCTCGCCGATGGCTTGCAGCATTCGCGGAGGCACTGTCTAACGTTTGGTCCGTGACATCGTCGCTCTGGCACGCAAATCAGAACGTGGTCGATCACGAAATCGGTAGGGTCGGTATTGCAGTGGTGACCGGAAGTGTTCCGGAACTACTGAATAATCTGCATACGCGGCTCGCTTACGAGAACGGCGTTCTGCAGCTGGCCAACACGTGTGAGCGCGGCTCACAGTTGAGCACGCGCAAGCTGGTGCTCGCGCCGTTGATAGTCCCGACGGAACGAGTGATCGTCAGCTTCGATCATCCGCAGGTGGCCTACATTGCCTACCGTGCTCTCGCCAGTCATCTCAGCCCCTTGAATCCTGAGCGTGTCGGGTCAGACCGGCTGTCGGTGATGCTCGGGCCTGTTCGCGCCGCGGCGCTGCGTGGCGTGGCTCGACCGAGGACGATGGGCGAGCTCGCGCAACTGCTGCAATGCGCGCCCAGCACGACGACCTACCACTGTGATCATCTCGAACGGGCGGGTCTCATCGTGCGCGAACGCCGGCATCATTGCGTCTGGGTGAGTCGAACGGCAACCGCGGATAGACTCGTCGAGCTACTCGCGGCGTAGCCCGACGCGTGAGCCAGTCCGCCTGGCGAAGTGACACAAACGCCACCAGGCGCGCCGGTCGGATCGCCTACCCGATTGCACGTGCCCGACCGGTCGATGTCGGCCGGGACGTCTAGCTTCACGACATGATCGAGCTCCGACCGTTTGCGACGCAGGATCTTGCGCTGTTGAGGCAGTGCAACACCCCGGCAATGACGGCCCATCTCGGCGGCCCGGAGACTCCGGAGGCGCTGGTTGTGCGGCTGCGACGGTATGTCGAGGACGCTTCGCCAGGCGCGATGCGCGTGATTGTTAGCAACGGCGAGGCCGCAGGCTCAATCGGGTACTGGGAGCACGCCGACGGCGAAACAACAGTCTGGGAGATCGGGTGGGCTGTTCTGCCGACGTTTCAAGGCCGCGGGATCGCGAGCGCAGCGATCCGTGCCGTCGTTGACCTCGCGGCGGCGCACCAAGTCCACCAAGAACTGCACGCATATCCATCGGTAGCGAACGAAGCCTCGAACGCACTCTGCCGCAAGGCAAGTTTCGTCCTGCTCGGATCACTCGAGTTCGAGTACCCGAAGGGTCACTGGATGCGATGTAACGACTGGTCATTACGCCTCGACGCAGTGGCCGACAAGTAGCTCGCAACGTGCACGCGGTCATCTGAGCTTCCCTCTACCACCGGCTCCGCGGTGACAACTTGACCATCGATTCCAGCGACAACCTTGCGGTCGTTCACAAACCGGCCCGGGCGGTCTGCTCACTGGCTTGACCAAGCAGGTGCTCGAGGCGGCGTTGAAGACCGAACTGTCCGAGCATCTGGGCTATGACAAGCACGATCCGGCCGTTCCGAACCGGGCCAACTCGCGTAACGGGACCCGGTCCAAGACCGGTGCTGACCGAGATCGCTCCAGTCGAGATCGGTGCTGAGCGAGATCAAGAACCGCGGTGTCGCCGACGTGTGCATCGTGGTCTGCGACGGGCTCAAGGGTCTGCCGATGCGATCAACGGCGACATTGGCCTGTCCCGGGTTCCGCAGCGCGCACCGCGTAGGGCAGTTGACGAATCCTTACCGTTCAATAATAGTTAGGCACGTGCCTAGGTATCACGCCGAGCTCGACGCCGTGTTCCGTGCTCTTGCGGATCCGACGCGTCGGGCGGTCGTGGAACGGTTGGCGAAGTCCCCAGCCGTCGTGTCCGAACTCGCGGCACCGTTCTCGATGGCGTTGCCGTCGCTCATGCAGCACCTGCGCGTCCTCGAGAACGCGGGACTGGTCACGTCGCAGAAGCACGGACGCGTCCGCACCGTGAGCCTGCGACCGGGCGCCCTCGACGTCCTACACCTGTGGCTCGGCGAGCAACGAACCCCCGCAGAACGCCAAGCCGACCGGCTCGGCATCCACCTGACCCGCACCACCCCGAAGGAGACCTGACATGACCCGCGTTCGCATCGACCTGTTCGTCTCGCTGGACGGCTACACCTCGGCCGGGCAGACCCCGGACAATCCGATGGGTGAGGACTGGGGGCGCCTCACGGCGGCCTACGCCGCGACCCGCACGTTCCACGAGCGCGTCTTCGGCGACACCAGCGGCACCGGCACGACCGGCATCGACGACTCCTACGCCGCCGCGCACTTCGAGGGCATCGGCGCCGAGATCATGGGCGCGGCCATGTTCGGCCTGCACACGTTCCCCGA
>JBDTXT010000382.1:0-3322 GCA_040006035.1 Pseudonocardiales bacterium
GCAGCGCCGCGGCGTACCCGCCGCTGCCGCCGCCGAGGATGACGAGATCGGACTGATTGTCGCTCACTGCTGCTCCTGCTTCGTTGACGGGACGCGCCCGTCCATCTTGGCACCAAAGCGCTTCACTTGTGACAGCGGGCGATGGGCTCGATCCGCGGGCGATACGCCTTGGCGGTGGAATCATGGACTCGGAGCATGATCAGGTCGCACCGCCGACGAACGGAGAACCAGTGGGCTGGCTACCGAGCAGGAAGAAGGACCGGGCGGGGACGTTGCGCTCGGCGACATCAGCCGATGTCGATCACCTGTCGCAGTTCGTCGAATCCCGCGTCGGGGTGGAGGCCTTCATCGAGCCCCGGACGGCGGTGACCGAGGCGACGGTCGTCCTGGTCGCGAGCAGCGGTGAGTGGACGCGGCGCCGGATCGACGGCGCCGAGGGGGCGAGGTCGTTCAGCAAGAAACACGCGATCCCGCTGTACGACGCCGCCGTGGTCGGCTACCCGAAGCGGATGCGGGAGTGGACCGCCCGCCGCAAGGAGAACGGCGAGAACGGGCCGCCGAGGGGCACCGGCCCGCTGCGGTGACTACGTCTACCTCGCCGTGACGCCAGATCCTCCGTCGCCGCGATGATGGTGCCTACGGCGGCACCATGGGCCGCCGTTGCCTGCCGGACGAGTACGACCCCGACTCACCTCCTCAGTCTTGCCCCGCGTACCGAGCGGCCAGCGCCACTTCGACCGCTTCCCGACCGGCGGACAGGGTGGCGCACGCGAGCGGGTCATCACGATCGAGGCGGCCGAGGATCGCGTCGCCGAAGGCGTGCAACTGTGCGGCGACCGGCCCGACAGGGCCCGGTTCGCGGGTGTCCGCAGTAGCCGACCCGCCCACGCAATGCACGGTGACGACGCGTACCCGCTCGGACGAGCACCAGCTGAGCCGGTGGCTGACCCTCACGCCGCCGGCGAGGAGCCCGGTGAGCGTCGCAGCATCCGCCCGCGGCGCTCCCAGCGGTGGGCTCGCCCGCACCCACTCGTAGCGGCGACCAGTGAGCCACATGGCCAGGTCGAAGTCGTGCGTGCCGAGATCGAGCAGGATTCCGCCGTCACGGCGACGCGGCGGGCCGCCCTCGCGACGGGTCGCGATCCGCACGACAGGGCCGAACTCGTCCGACGCGATCCTCGCCCGCAACGCGCGGATCGCGGGATGGAATCGCTCGACGTGGCCGACCGCGCCGATCACGCCCGCGTCCATGAACGCCGCCTCGATACGCGCGCACTCGGCCGGGTCCATCGCCAGTGGTTTCTCTATCAACGTGGGGATTGCGGCAGCAGCAAGGGCAACGGCGCAGCGGACGTGGTCGGTTGTCGGCGTGGCGACGATGCAGGCGTCGATTCC
The DNA here is from genome assembly GCA_040006035.1 of Pseudonocardiales bacterium. GTDB lineage: Bacteria > Actinomycetota > Actinomycetes > Mycobacteriales > Jatrophihabitantaceae > QHCC01. The sequence goes on from JBDTXT010000382.1 coordinate 1,396, forward strand.
GATACCGATCAGCTCGGCGATCGTCGCGACGACCGGACTGCCGAGCACAGTGCTGGCCGGGTCGTGATCGACACCGCCGGCGAAACACATCCCGGGCACCGACTCGAGCGTCGTCGCGTGGCGCAGGCCCATGGCGCCGAGCCCGACAACCCCGACTCGCAACGGCTGCCGCGTCACATCCGTCACAGGTTCGCCAGCACCTGTTCGACCCGATCTGTTTGTGCCGCAGACAGGTGTGGCCCGACAGGGATGGACAGGACATGACGTGCGGCCGCTTCCGCCACAGGCAACGAGTGGGTGTTCGCACGGCGAAACGGATCGGTGCGGTGCAACGCGGAGTCGTAGTAGACCCGTGTCTCGACGCCCGCGGCGGCGAACGCTGCAACGATCGCGGACCGGTCCGGGCACCTGAGGGTGTACTGCTGTTGCGCCGACTCGACATAGGCGGCCCGGTACGGGAGCAGAGCGGCCGGCAGCGCAGCATCCCAACGCGCCGCGTTCGCGCGGCGTTGCGCCAGGAACTCGGGAACCCGTCCCAACTGCACGCGCCCGATCGCCGCCGCCAGGTCGGTCATTCGGGCGTTGTAGCCGATTGCCAGCGCCTGCTGCCGCGGTCCGAAGCCCTGGTTGCGCAGCACGCGGGCCACGTCGGCGGTCTTCGAGTCGCCACAGACCAGCATGCCGCCCTCTCCGGTCGTCATCGTCTTGGTCGGGTAGAAGCTGACAGCGCCCAGATCGGCCAGCGCGCCAGCCGGGTTCTCGCGGTGCGTCGCGCCCTGCGCTTGGCATGCGTCCTCGAGTACGAGCAGCCCGTGGCGTCGACCGAGTTGGTTGATCGAGTCCATGTCGGCGGGATGCCCGTACAGGTGAACCGGGATGATCGCTGCCGTCCGAGCTGTCACCGCCGAGTCGGCGGCCGCCGGATCGAGGCAGAAGGTCGCCGGGTCGATGTCGGCAAAAACCGGTGTCGCGCCGGCGTGGATCACTGCGTTCGCGGTTGCTGCGAAGGTGAACGCAGGCACGATCACCTCGTCGCCCGGCCCGATGCCCGCGGAGCTCAGCCCGATGTGCAATGCGGCGGTGCCGGAGGCTACTGCGACGCATTCGCGGCCGGACATCGTCGCAGCGAACTCCGCCTCCAACGCAGCTACCTCGTCGCCTTGGGTCAGCATGCCGCTGGCGAGAACGCGGTCCGCGGCGGCTCTCTCGGCCGTACCGAGGACGGGTCGCGACATCGGTACTTGCACGCTGCCTCTGTACCAGACGGGTGACGGGTGGCCGAACTCGGCTGGCCGGCCTGCGTCCGGTTCTATGCTGGCGCCCGTGCCATTGCGACGGGTGCTGCTCACGAACTGCTGGCTGCGTTCCCGTGCCGGGACCGAGCAGTACGTGCGGGATCTGGCGCTGGCGCTGGATCGGCGCGGCTACCAGCCTGCGGTGTTCTCACCGTTGCTCGGCGAGGTCGCCGAAGAGATCCGCGCCGCCGGCATACCGGTCACCGACGACCTGGCCACGCTGAGCGACGAACCAGACGTCCTGCACTGCCACCAGCAGCATGAAACGATCGCCGCCCTGTCGCGATTTCCGGATCGGCCGGGGCTGTTCGTGCAGCACGGCGCCCGGGCGTGGCAGGACGAGACCCCGGTCCATCCGCGACTGCTGCGCTACGTCGCCGTCGACCGGCCCTGCCTGGAGCGGGTCCTGGCCGCGGGCGTGCCCGCGGAACGCACCACCGTCATCGCGAACGGGATCGACACGGGCCGGTTCCTGCCGCGCGACCAGTTGCCGCCTCGCCCGCGGCGGGCGCTCGTGTTCAGCAACTACGCCCGCGCGGACACCTACGTGCCGGCGGTGCGGCAGGCGTGCGAGCGCATGGGCATCGAGGTGGACGTCCTCGGTGCGGCAGCAGGTTCGCAGGTCGCCCGAC
>JBDTXT010000383.1:0-3318 GCA_040006035.1 Pseudonocardiales bacterium
TGGTCGAGCGACCGTACGTCTTCGCCGGAAACGACCTGCCCGGAGTCATGCTCGGCACGGCGGTGCGCCGGCTGATCAACCTGTACGCCGTGCGCCCAGGCAGCCGAACTGTCGTGCTGTCGGCGAACCCGGAGGGTGACGCGGCGCTCGCCGATCTTGAAAGCGCCGGCGTCGAGATCGCCGCCGTTCTGGACGCCCGACGTGGCGAAGATCTGCGCCGCGCCGTCGGCAGCAGTGGCGTCAAGGCGGTCGAGTTGGCCGACGGCCGTCGGATCGAATGCGACCTGCTCGTCACGTCGATCGGCTGGACGGCGCCGACCTCCCTGCTCAACATGGCCGGGGACCGGCCGTGGTACGACCCGACCGCGGCCCGCTTCCGGCCCAGCGACGACCTGCCCGCCGGGGTGCTCGCCGCGGGGGGACTGGTCGGCGACGGCACGGTCGAGGAGTTGGTGGGCCATGGCCGAGCGGTCGGTGCGGCCGCCTGTGCCGCAGCCGGATTCGGCGACGCCCGGGCGCCGGGACCGCTGGCGGTACGCGAGCATCCGGCCCTATTCCGGGCGTCGACCCACGGCATGATCGACTTCTCGGAGGACGTCTCGTCCAAAGACATTTTCGCTGCGGCCGCCGAAGGATATGACTCCAGCGAACTGGTGAAGCGCTACACGACGGCGACGATGGGGCCGTCGCAGGGCAAGCTCGAGACGGTCAACACGGTGGCAGTTTTGGCCGAGGCAACCGGCCGCGACATCGCCGAACTCGGCACCACGGTCTGGCGGCCGCCGTATGCGCCGATCAGCCTGGGCGCGCTGGCCGGGCGCAACCACGAGCCCGTGCGCTACTCGCCGATGCAGTCGTGGCACGAGGCCCACGGCGCCGCGCCGCTGATCGCCGGGCAGTGGATCCGGCCGGACCACTACGGTGACCCGCAGGCCGAGGCGCGCAACGTCCGCGAACACGTCGGCATCATCGACGTCACACCGCTGGGCAAGCTCGACCTGCGCGGCCCGGACGTGGCGAAGCTGCTCAACCTGGTTTACGTGAACAAGTGGTCCAAGCTCGACATCGGATCGGTGCGTTACGGCGTCATGTGCGCCGAGGACGGCGTGGTGATGGATGACGGCGTCACCGGCCGGCTCGCACCCGATCGATACCTGATGTCAACGACCTCCTCGAACGCCGCCGCGGTGTGGGAGCACCTGGAGAACTGGCTGCAGACCGAGCACCCGGACTGGCAGGTGCACGTCAGCCCGCTGACCACCTACTACGCCAGCATCAACGTCGCCGGGCCGCGCTCGCGCGAACTGCTGGCCCGGGTCACCGAAGGCGTCGACCTATCGCCCGAGGCCTTTCCGTACATGCGGGTGCGCACCGGTCGCATCGCCGGAGTCGACGACTGCCTGATGTGGCGCATCGGATTCACCGGCGAACTCAGCTACGAGTTGCACGTACCAGCGTCGTACGGGCTGCATGTGTGGGAGGCGCTGCTCGAGCGCGGAGCTGACCTCGGGGCGGCTGCATTCGGCGTCGAGGCGCAGCGAATCCTGCGGCTGGAAAAGGGTCATCTCATCGTCGCTCAGGACACCGACGGGCTGACCAAGGCGTACGAAGCGGGACTCGGCGCGATCGTCAAACTCGACAAGGACGACTTCGTCGGCCGACCGGAACTCGTGTGGCAGCAGGAGCTGGGCGAGCAGCAGCGGCTGGTCTCGCTCCAGCCGGTCGACGGTTCCGTCGTGCCGCCGGAGTCGAGCCAGATCGTGCGCGGGACGACGATCCTCGGCCGCGTCACCAGCAGCCGGCACTCGCCGACGCTGGGCCGGTCCGTCTGCCTCGGCATGCTCGACGTGACCCTCGACGAGCCGGGGTCGATGGTGACCGTTCTGCTGCCCGACGGCCGGCGGATCCAGGCCGAGGTGCAGCCGCAACTCGCCCACGTCGACCCGGAAGGTGGGCGGCTGCGTGTCTGAGAATGCCCCGCTCGCCCGTAGTCCGGTGGGCATCCACGGTCCGATGGAGGTCAGCTTCGGGTGGGCCACGTCGTCCGTGCGCTCCACGGCCGCGCTGCGCCTCGCCGACCGCACGCCACTGGCGAAGGTGCTGGTGCGCGCGTCCGGTGACGGCCAGGTGGCGGCTCGGCTTGGGGTGTCGCACGGGTCCGCGCAGCGCGACGAGCACGGCACCCTGGTGGTCGGCAGTGGCCCGGGTGACTGGCTGCTGTTCGGTCCGCCCGGTTCGGCCGCGGAGCTGATCGGCCGCATCGACGTGCAGGACGACGGGCTGGTCAGTGTCCTGGACTACACGCACGGGCGGGCGCTGATGCGCCTCACCGGTACGGCCGCGGCGCAGGCCTTGGCCAAGCTCTGCCCGATCAACCTGGCCGACCGGGTGACCCCGGACCACGCGGCCTTTCGTAGCTCGGTGGCGCAGGTGGCCAGCGATGTGGTGCGCGACGATCTGGACGGGGTCCGGTCCTACTTGTTGCACTGCGAACGATCCTCGGGGCAGCACCTCTTCGATGCGATCACCGACGCGGGCGACGAGTACGGCCTCGAGCCGGACGGCTTCGCCTACCCGTAAAGCCCAGCGCTAGTTGCGGTGCCCGTTCGTTGCATGCACCCCGCGCGACACGGGCGTGCCGCGCAGCTTGGCGGTGACCGACTCGCGGGCCTGCCCCTTGACCGAGTCGACCTGGGCCCGCAGCACGCCGGCCGTCGCCTGCACGGTCTGACTGCCGGCGACCTGGCGTGCGACAGCGACGATGTGCTCGTACCTCTCGCGTCCGGCGCGCGCGCCCAGCACGTAACCGACGGCGCCGCCGACCAGGAATGAGAGCTTCATCGGGGAACTCCTTCGGGAGTGGTTAGTTGCACTCTAACCGGGGCGCGGCCCAGCACAATGGTGAGATAGGCTGGCTCGGCCGCGGCACCCGGAGGGTGTCGCAAACGCCAATCCCCCGTAGCTCAATTGGCAGAGCATTCGACTGTTAATCGAAGGGTTACTGGTTCGAGTCCAGTCGGGGGAGCAGGAAATATCGGACTGTAAACGATTTCGGATGATCAGAGCTTTCGGGTAAGTGTCACACTCGCCCCAGGGTCGCACAGGACCTGGCCGCCCCAGACCTCGGCGATGTCGAGGTCGCATCGGCGACGACAGCGCCGACCTCGACTGTCCGCTGCTCAGCGCCGAAGGCGTCTGGCTACAGCTCCGCGTACGCACCTGCACCATCACCGTGATCACCTGACCACGACCACGCGCATAACGACCTATATGCGCGCGACTACCCGCGGCGGCACTTGCGCGAGATCGACGGATATC
>JBDTXT010000384.1:0-3307 GCA_040006035.1 Pseudonocardiales bacterium
CCCCTTGATGTCGATGTTGTAGAGCGGCGGCTGGACGGCGTAGGGGTCGAGCCTGGCCGCGCCGCGGCGCAGCAGCGCGGTCGCGCCGACCGCGTTGCCACGGAGAGCATGGGTCATTCCGACGGCAAGTTGGGCGAGTCCCTGCCAGACATCGCGCTCGTGCTCGGGTGCGCTCTTCCACGCCGCTTCGAGCACCTCGTGAGCGTGAAACGGGCGCCCGTGGTCAAGAAGCTGTTGCGCGAGCCCGAGTGTCTGCGCGGCCGTGCGCAGCTCGTCCGTCACGGGGGTGCTGCCCGCCGAGCCGTGCGGGAGCGGTCGGCCGAGCGCGTCACGGGGGCGTGCGTTGTGCGGACGGCCCTGTTCGTCCCGGTCCCGGTTCACGTGCTCGAGTCTGCCGCCTACGGGTAGGGGACGACGATCATTGCATTGGTTCGACCCGGGTGCACGGCGCCTATTCTGGTAGCAGCATCGAGCATCGGGACGGTCGTCATGCCAGGGGTTACTGCAGCGGTACTGATCTCCAGCATCGTCGTGTTCGCCGGCGGCGCGGTGCTCATCTGGCTCGGGTTGCGGCTCGTCCGGCGGGTGGCCGCGCACGGCCGCCGTCGGGCGCTCGAGTTGCGATCGCATCTCCTGCCGCCGGGCCCGCGCCGCGACGCGGCCGCCCTCAGGCAGCAGCTGGCTGCAGAACTGCGCAGCACTCGGCAAGTTCTTGCCGCGGTGCCGAACGGGCGGATCTTCCAAGCCGACCCGACGCGGGTGCTGGCCGAAGCCGCCGGACACGCCGCGGACCTCGACCACGACCTGGCGATGATCGAGACGTTTCCGGACCGCGCGCAGCAGCACGCAGCCCTCGAAACGATCAGGCCGCAGGCGCTCAAGCTGATCGAAACGATCCACTCGGCGCGGCGCACCATGCTGCGCACGGCAGCATCGGACCGGGAACGAGGACTGACCAGCCTGAGCGACACCGTTGCGCACGAAGCGGCGGCGCTGCGCAACTACGAGCAGACCAATCGCGACCTAACAATCTGACGGTCGCCGGGACGGCGCAGCCGCCCACATCAACATCGAAACCTCCAACTCCTGGACGTCTGATCCGGCGAAAGAACCAGGCATCCCTGGAAGGCATGGTGTACGCGCTGCAGCAGGCAGGCCTCGCGGTGGGCATCTACGCAAGCAGCGGCTCCTGGTCCTCCCTGTTCCCGCCTCTTCCCCGCCGCCTACGGGTGCGGATCGACAAGGTCGAGCGCATCCCCGCACGCCGCCCATTGTCGGCGGCAACCGAAAACTGAACAGGGCGCGGCAACTCAAAGTTGAGCACCTTCGCCGAGAGCCTGGCTCGAAACGAGCCGGGAGGAAGCGGGTGCTGGACGTGGAGGATTGGGCGGAGATTCGTCGGTTGCGGCGAGCGGAGCAGATGTCGATCTCGGAGATCGCGCGGGTCTTGCGGGTCTCTAGGAACACGGTGCGGGCGGCGTTGGCCCGCGACAGCGCACCGAAGTATGAGCGAGAGCCGGCCGGGTCGTCAGTCGATGCGGTCGAGGGTCGGATCCGGGAGTTGCTGAGGGCCTATCCGCGGATGCCGGCCACGGTGATCGCCGAGCGGATCGGCTGGACCCGTTCGATCCGCGTCCTCAGCAGCCGGGTGGCGCAGTTGCGACCGGCCTACCTGCCGCCGGATCCGGCCGGTCGCACCACGTATGTCGCTGGGGAGATCGCGCAGTGCGATCTGTGGTTCCCGCCGATCACCCTGCCGGTCGGGTTCGGGCAGACCCGGCGTCCGACCCAGCTGCCGGTGTTGACGATGATCACCGGCTACTCGCGGTGGCTGTCGGCGGTGCTGATCCCGACCCGCAGCTGCCCGGATCTGTTCGCCGGCTGGTGGCAGCTCATCGAGTCGCTGCAAGCCTCACCGCGGGTGCTGGTCTGGGACGGTGAGGGCGCGATCGGCCGGTGGCGAGCGGGCAAGGTTGAACTGACCGGTGAGTGTCAGGCGTTCCGCGGCACCCTCGGCGCTCGGGTGCTGGTCTGCAAGCCGGCCGACCCGGAGGCCAAGGGTCTGATCGAACGCTGTCACGACTATCTCGAGCGCTCGTTCCTGCCCGGCCGCACGTTCGCGTCACCGGCGGACTTCAACAGCCAGCTGCAGCAGTGGCTGCAGATCGTGAACACCCGCCAGCGGCGGGCGTTGGGCTGTGCACCGATCGACCGGATCACCGCCGATCGGCAGGCGATGCTGACGTTGCCGCCGGTTGCTCCGGCCGTGGGCTGGCGAGCCTCAACGCGGTTGGCTCGCGATCACTACATCCGTTTGGACTCCAACGACTACTCCGTCCACCCGTCGGTGATCGGGCGGCGCATCGAGGTGATCGCCGACCTGCACCGCGTCCGTGCGCTCTGCGAGGGCAGGACCGTCGCCGATCACGAGCGGGTCTGGGCCTGGCACCAGACCCTGTCCGATCCCGAGCACGTCGCCGCGGCCCGAGCGTTGCGCCGCGAGCGGGTCGGGGTGCTGCGCCCGGTGCGCCAGGACGAGGTCGAGCAACGCTGCCTGGGCGACTACGACGATGCCCTGGGCATCACCGACCTCGACGGCGGGGTGGCCTGATGGCCACGACCCGCACGACCGCGAAGAGCACGCGTGACCTCGGCGCGGAGGTGGCGTTCCTGACCCGAGCGTTGAAGGCGCCGACGCTGCGCGAGTCCGTGTCGCGGCTGGCCGAGCGGGCCCGGGCCGAGTCCTGGTCGCACGAGGAGTTCCTCGTCGCCTGCCTGCAACGCGAGGTCTCGGCCCGCGAGAGCCACGGCGGCGAGGGCCGAATCCGCGCCGCCCGCTTCCCGGCCCGCAAGAGCATCGAGGAGTTCGACTTCGACCACGCCCGCGGCCTCAAACGCGACCTCATCGCCCACCTCGGCACCCTGGACTTCGTCGTGGGCAAGGACAACGTTGTGTTCCTCGGCCCACCCGGCACCGGCAAAACCCACCTCGCGATCGGGTTGGCGATCCGCGCCTGCCAAGCCGGACACCGGGTCCTGTTCGCCACCGCCGCCGACTGGGTCGCCCTACTCGCCGACGCCCACCACGCCGGCAAACTGCAAGCCGAGCTCGTCCGCCTTGGCCGTTACCCACTGCTCGTGATCGACGAGGTCGGCTACATCCCTTTCGAACCCGAAGCCGCGAACCTGTTCTTCCAACTCGTCTCCAGCCGCTACGAACGCGCGTCGCTGATCGTCACGAGCAACAAGCAGTTCGGCCGCTGGGGCGAAGTCTTCGGCGACGACGTCGTCGCCGCAGCCATGATCG
>JBDTXT010000385.1:0-3293 GCA_040006035.1 Pseudonocardiales bacterium
GCACAGGCGCAGATGCCGGGCGGCTTCGTCCCGCGCGTGATCGCGCCGGGCCTTGCCTCGAGCCCATCGTGGCTGGCGGACATCGTGCGACCGTTGGCTCAGGTATGGACGAGGCACCCCGTCGCGGCAGATGCCGTCACCGTATGGATCCAGGTTGGCTTGGGGCTGCTCATCTTGTTAGGCGGTCGAGGGATTCTCAGCCGCGTGAGCCTGGTCCTCTCCGTGGCGTGGAGCTTGTGGATCTGGGTCGTGGCGGAATTCCTCGGTGGGTTGCTCGAACCAGGCGCCACGTGGTTGACCGGTGCGCCGGGCGCGGTCCTCACCTACGCGCTAGCCGGCGGGTTGCTACTCGCCCCGTGGCATTGGTGGGAATCGGGTCGGTGCACCCGCCTGGCGCGACGAGCCGTCGGCACCTGGATCTTGCTGGGCGCCGGTCTCCAGGCCCTACCTTGGGAGGGGTCCTGGTCTGCCGACGGATTGTCGCAGCCGTTCATCAGCGGCGCGGGCATGACCCAGCCGTCGCTGTTGAGGCGACCGATCTCGACGATGGCGACCTGGAGTGTGGCGCACCCTGCGGTGGTCAATGCCGTCTTGATTGCGCTGCTCGTCTGCGTCGGTGTCGGGTTGTACAAGAGCGCGAGACCCGAGTTCGTCCTCGCCGGACTGGTGCTTTGCGCCGCGACCTGGTGGCTCGGGCAGGATTTCGGGGTCCTCGGCGGAACGGCGACCGATCCCGACACCGCGTTACCCCTCGGCCTGCTGCTCGCATCGGCCTGGCCCGGTTGGTCCTTGTCCACGGACAGACCACCGCGAGCAGACGCCGCTTGGTCGGTCTGGACGCATCGGCTGCGCCGGTGGCGGGAACCATTCGGTGCCGCCGTGGCCGCGTTGGGCGTTGGTGCGGTGCTTGCCGCCCCATTGCTGGTCACGGGTCTCCTGCTTGGTCCGCCCGACGCCACGGCGGTCGCTGCTGACAGCAACGGGGGCGTGGTCGCGCTCGGACACCGCCCCGCACCCGGCTTCACTTTGACTGATCAGAACGGGCGGTCCATCTCGATGGATCGCTTGCGAGGGAAGGTGACAGTGGTGACGTTCTTGGACCCCGTGTGCAGCGATGAATGCCCGGTGATCGCGAGTCAGCTTGCCATCGCCGACGCCGAGATCGGTCCGCTTGCGCAACGTGTCGAGTTCGTCGCCATTGACACCAACCCCGTCTTCCACAACGTTGCCGACGTCGCCGCGTTCACGACGTCTCACGGGTTGGGCCACCTGCCGAACTGGCATTTTGTCGCTGGGCCGGCCGCGAGCCTGCAGGATGTGTTGGCGTCCTACGGCATGGCCGTCGCCGTGCCTACCGTCGGTATGATCCAACACAGTGAAGGCATCTACTTCATCTCAGCAGACGGCAACATGGCGGCCTACCTTGGCGATGGCGCCAATTCCGACCTCACAACCGGGTACGGCCACCAGATACGCGATGAGATCCGCAAGTTGGTCAAGTGATCGGACGTGCGAATCGATGCGACCCCAACCGCTGCCTGCCCGTCGTGGTAGCGGCCGCCGCACTACTTGCGGTGGCAGCCTGCTCCTCCAGAACACATCCGGTTGCTCCGGCGCTGTATTCCAGCGATGCCGGGGCTCCGCTGCCAGCCACGGCACCTTATCTTCTGATGAACGACGGCGCTGTCGGCTTGGCAGTCTGGCCCAGCGGGCACTCGTGGTTGCTTCTGCGGACGAGCGACGGTTGGAAGCACGTTGAGAACCGCACGCCGGTCGCCGTACCAACCGGCGGTGGCTTGGTTACCGCCGTCGCAGCCAAGAGCATTGCTGTCGCGGTCGGCCCGTACGACCGCTTGACCCAGTCTCCCGTTCTGAGCGGCGGCACCACCGGTGTCTGGCGCCCCACCGAACTGCCGGGCGCGGTGAGCAACGCCCGCAGCGCAGTCTCTCTCGCTGCGGGTCGGGTGTCCGCCGTCCTGGCTGGCGCCCGGGGAACCGTCGTAAGTCAGACAGGAAACCGATGGACACGGCTCACCGACGCGTCATCGCTGGCGCCCGGCGGTGGCCTGCGTCTGGACGGCGTGACGTGGGCCAGCGAAACGCTCGGCTGGCTCACCGGGCATGGCCGAGCCGGTGCAGCGGTGGCGTTTCAGACGACAGATGCCGGGCATAGTTGGTCCGCGTTGCGCCATGGCGCCGCCGTCGCCGCCCTCGCGCCCTGTGGCAACCGAGCTGATTGGCTGCTGCCGATCATCTCCGGCGATGGCACCGTGCGGGTGGACCACACCATCGACGGCGGCAGGACCTGGACGACGGGAGCACCCGTACGGCTGTCGTCAGGTCCGCCGGCGTGGGGGTGCCGAGAAAACCTGGTGTGGATGGCCGGCCGGGCTGGGCCTGGCAATCGGGTCTTTGCCTCTAGCGACGCAGGCGCAACCTGGCTCGATGCCGGCGCGGCTCCGCCTGGACTCACCGACCTCACCCCCACCGGGGACGGCACCGGATTCGCAGCCTCAACCACCTCGCACGGTCCGACGCTGTGGTCGGTCACCGCCGACGGAGCGCAGTTCACGTCACTGGAATTGCCCGGCTGGGTAGCCACCCTCGGGTCTCAGATGACAAACAGCTGACAGCTTCCAATACCGTGCCGGCGCCGCGGGGGCACACCGCCCACCAGGGGCACGGCGATCAGCCGTTTCCCACCAACACGTTGGGGCTGGCGATGAACGACGTGGTGAATGCGCTGAGGACGGCCGCGGCAGAGATCCATGTCCACCACAGGCCAATTATCTGTACCTGCCAGTTGTTCGTAGAGCTGAACTTGTGCAGCCGCCCACGGTTGCATATTCCGATACCGACGAAGAGGGTGAGCAGGATGTGGAACAGGTTCGCGGCAGCGAGCGCATAGGTGGTCGACGCGTACGAACTGTCGGCCACCGAAAAGGGAAAGGTCGCCAGCTGGATCAGTTGACCGACTCCAACCACGAGGAGCACGAGAACGGCCAACCCTGCCCCGCGCACCAGACGTTTTTCATCGCCGGTCGCAATGCCTGCCTGCCCCCACCGATAGGCGGCCGCGGTGAGAACCGTCCCCGCCGCAATGGCCCAGCCGATCCAGATCGGAGTGCTCGCGGCGCCGTCGGGGAACCAGCCGGAATCCGTATTCAGTCCGCGAAGATAGAAGTAGGTGAACACCAGACTGGCGACGAAGGATGCGTCAGCAAACATGAGCAGCAGGACACCCAGGCGCCAGCGGCGTCCGACAAGCTCGACGTCCTCGACGTGGTGAACCG
>JBDTXT010000386.1:0-3291 GCA_040006035.1 Pseudonocardiales bacterium
GGCGACTGTTGGCCTCGGCGGTGAGGCGTGCATCAAGTTCATCAGGCACTGTCGGGTGGTGGTCGGTCATTGCCAGAGTATCGCATGTGTGTTCGATAAGAGGAACCCGGTGCGCCACCTCAGCCGTCGCACCCTGCGGTTAGCGTGTGAGCTTGGCGGACCCGCGACCTGACTGGGAGTCCTGACATGACCAGTAAGTTCACCGAGCTTGCGATCGACTGTGCCGATCCCAACGGTCTCGCCCGGTTCTGGTGCTCGGTCCTTGGCTACGAGGTGCAAGACGAGGACGACGGAACTGTCACCATTGGCTCCCCTATGGTGCCTGATGGCAAGAACCACCCTGGCCCAGTGCCACCGACGTTGACATTCGCGCACGTGCCCGAGGGCAAGACCGTCAAGAACAGGCTCCACCTCGACGTCAACCCAACCGACAGGGAGCAGGACGAAGAGGTCCGTCGCCTGCTCGACCTAGGTGCTCGACACGCCGACGTCGGCCAAGGCGATGAGAGTTGGGTGGTACTTGCCGACCCAGAGGGCAATGAGTTCTGCGTCCTTGCTGGCCGCCGGCCCTGATCAGCCGCCACCGATTTCGCGAGTGGTGCGTTTCGTATTGAGTGGTGCGCTGCAGCGATAGCGCCAACGGTGTGTTGGGTCTGCTCGGAGTCAGCGGGGTTGGTAGGCGGCGGGGGGCGAGCCGGTCCAGCGCTTGAAGGCCCGGCGGAAGGCGCTCGGCTCGGAAAAGCCCAGGCGGGCGGACAGCTCCTCCACCGCGACGCCGCGGGCCAGGCCGGCGATGGCGGCGTCACGCAGCAACTCCTCCTTGATGGCGCCTACCGATGTGCCCTCCTCCCGCAGCCGCCGGCGGACGTGCTGCGGGCTGATCGACAGCCGCTGCGCGACGTCGTCCGAGGACGGCCACCGGCCGCGCAGGCCACGTTCGAGGATGCGCCGCACCTGGTCGGCGAGCGTGGTGCCGTAGTCGCGTCGGGCCAGCAAGTCGGCGGGGGAGTGTTTGAGGTAGTCGTCCAGCTCCCGCTCGTCGCGCAGGATCGGCAGCTCCAGCAACGACGAGTCGAACTCCATGGCGGCAAGCGCGGCGTCGAAGCGCAGCGGCGCCCCGAAGATCAGGTCGTACTCCTCGGCGTTGTCCGGCTGCGGGTACGGCAGCTCGACGACGTGCAGTCGGATACGCCGCCCGATGAGCCAGCCGGTGAACCGGTGCACGACGAGCAGCATGAAGTCCGCGAGTAGATGATCAGGGTCGGCGAAGCGCGACAAGTCGACCTGCACCCGGGTGACCTGCGCACCGATGTTGCTCTCGAACGGCGGCAGGGCCGGCAGCGCCGGCCCGAACTCGGCCAGCCGGGCATAGACCGTGCGCAGGTCGGGGGAGTTGATCAACGCGTAACAGACGAGCCGGAATGTACCGTGCGGCACCGGCAGTGGACCCAGGCCGAACAGTTCATCCTCGCTCAGCTTCCACAGCTCGCGGACGAACATGGTGACCTGTTCGGGGGTGCAGCGGGCCCGGTCGTCGGCCAGTAGCGCGTCCGGTATCGCCGCCGTCGCGAGAATCGGACGCAGGTCGATCCCACGCCGGGAGGCACCCGCAACCGCGGCCCGGACGAAGCGCACGGGAACCGTGCGGGCGGTCGCGGCGTCCTGTGGGTCAACGATTCGGCGACCGTATCAGCCGATGCGGCCCACGATCCGGGTTGTCGCAGCGGTCACAGATGCCGCGCGCGCAGGTCATATCCGAGATGTGCGGGCCACCCTAGCCTCAGGGCATGGCCGAAGCCCACGTCTGCACCGAACTGCCCCTGCCCGCCGACGAAGCCTGGAAGCTGCTCTCGGACCTCTCTCGGTTCGATCAATGGCTGACCATCCACGACGAGTGGAAGAGCGAGATCCCCGAACTTGCCGTGGGCGCCCACGTCAAGGAGCAGATCGTCGTGATGGGGATGAAGAACGTCGTCGACTGGACCGTTGACACTTACGACGCGCCGAGATCCCTCACGATCTCGGGCGCCGGGATGGCCGGAGCGCAGATCTCGTTCACGCTGTCGGTGGCCGGCGAGGGCACCGCGTCGACCGTGAGCGTCGCAGCCGAGTTCACCGGCCAGATGATCGTCGGCCCGATCAGCGCAGCGGTCGAGAAGAACGCCAAGGCGCAACTCGAAGCGTCGTTGGCCAAGCTGCGCGGACTGGCTGCCTGATGGCAAAGACCGCTCGCTCACTGACCGGCAAGGTCGTCGTGATCACCGGTGGTGCGCGGGGGATCGGGGCAGCAACCGCGGCCGCGATGGTCGCGCAGGGCGCGCGCGTCGCGATCGGCGACCTGGATGCCGAGCTGACCAAGCTGGCGGCCAAGGAGTTGGGCGGCGGGGCTCTCGGCCTGCCCCTCGATGTCACCGACCACGGCGGATTCACGGCCTTCCTGGACGAGGTCGAGCGCGAGTTGGGCCCGATCGACGTGCTGATCAACAACGCGGGGATCATGCCGTTGGCCCTCTTGGACGAGGAGTCCGACCTGACGACCGCACGGCAGATCGCGATCAACCTGACCGCGGTCATTCACGGCACCCGGGAAGCCATGGTGCGGATGAAGCCCCGCCGCCGCGGGCACATCGTGAACATCGCGTCGGTAGCCGGCAAGGTCGGCGCGGCCGGCGGGGCGACATACTCGGCTACCAAGCACGGTGTCGTCGGCCTGTGCGAGGCCGTCTACTACGAGCTACGCGGCACCGGCGTCGAGATCAGCTGCATCATGCCCACCATCGTGAGCACCGAACTGGCTGCTGGGTTGAAACAGACCCGATTGAGCTCGCAGGTGGCGCCGGAGGCAGTTGCCGCAGCCATCGTGGACGCACTGCAGTTCCCCCGGCTCGAGGTGTTCGTGCCCAAGTACCTGGGCGGCATCAACCGGGTCACCCGCGCCCTGCCGCGGCGGGTCGGCGAGTGGCTGCTGACGCGATCCGGGTCCGACGATCTGCTGGTCGCCGCGGCGCATTCGGATGCGCGCTCGGAGTATGAGCGGCGCGCCGCGGCAAGCGCACCGGCCGCGGCGAAGCCCAGCTAACTCCTCTCGCGCGTCGCTCAGAAAACTGCCACGTGTTCTCGTTCCGGTTCACGAGCGGTGGTTCCCCGGGGTCCATGCCGGCTAGCAATTTTGGTGGCACTCCGCGCGGTCCGGTAGAGTCAGCCCTCGGCCCGCCGGTCAGCCGACTGGGCCATTGCCTTGGGGTATGGGGTAATTGGCAGCCCAACTGATTCTGGTTCAGTTAGTCTAGG
>JBDTXT010000387.1:0-3290 GCA_040006035.1 Pseudonocardiales bacterium
AATTCGCGGTCAAATTGTCGTGTCGTTGTCGTGTCGTTGCCCGAAAAGGCGACGGTTGTGCTCCAGAATGACGTAAGGCCCCTCCATGTATGAGATGGAGGGGCCTTACTACGGCCCATCTGCACCGCTCGCCGATTGCTCAGCAAGCCCGCGTTGACGGGTCGGCCACCCGCCGGAAACACCGCCTCCAGAACCGATTACTCGGACCTTCGGCTTGTCGAAGTTGCCTCCGACTTGGTGTCCCCGTTGCTGGCGACAGGGCTATTTCTACTGCGCTCGAGCACGCTGCACAAGAGGTATTCGCGAGCAATCTCGAGATTCTTGGGAGTTTTTTCGGCCGTCCACAGAATGGACTTGGTTATCCCCAGAAACGGCAGTTGTCCACCGGTTCGTCCACACGTTGGTCCACAGCGAGGGTGGCCCCGCGTGATCGCGCGGGCACCTCACGACGTCGTCTTACGGGAGCTGGCCCACCTCGTCGACGATCGCGGTTCGCATCAGTGATTCGCCCTGCGCCGGAGACGAGCCGATGACGGCCCACCCGTTGAAGGCGTAGGTCTCGGGGTTGAAGATGAATGCCTCGCTGATCCCGCTCGCACTGCCAAGCGTTACACCGATACCGGTGCGACCGGCCGTGTCGACCGCGTGCTGCACGATGCGGACGCCGGGCAGCGCGGCCAGCGCGTCAAAGATCGCCGCGAGCACGCGAGGAGCGAGGTAAGTCCCCAGGATCAGGTCGGCGGCCATCTTGAACACGTAGCTGTTGGCCTGCCCGTCGTAGTCCTTGTCCGACGGAGACACTGTCTGCGGCTTGGCTGCGATCGAGCGCAGGTAGACCAACATGGCGGCGCCGTCGGTCGGCAGATCCGTCCGATACCCGGGGACGAGCTGGCAGGCTGACGGGCCGTCGGGCGGCGCTCCCTCTCGGCATCCGGGCAGCGCGGTCTGCTCCCACGCGCCTCCGGCCTGTGGGCGTTCCCGCAGCAACCCGTCACGGGTCCCGTCGGCTGAGCGCCAGGTTTGGCGGATCATCGGCGGCCCGTGCTTGATCTCGCGAGTGATGGTGGTGGTCGCATCCCCACTGGTCTGGTACTCAGTGAAGACAAACTGGTTGGGACGGGGTGCATGGGTAGGCAGCTTCAGCGCAGCCAATGCGGCGTTGTGCAGGACGGTTGCAGCACCGACCACCGCCGGCGCCGTGGCCGCCGACGACGTGCCCGCCGGCGACGTGCTTCGGGGGTGGTGCGGTAGGAGGGCCAGCCCGACTGCGAGCGACGCAGCCAATCCAGCCGTCAGCGCCACGCGCCAAGCGAGCTGGCGCTGCCGCTGGGCGACCCGGGGACGCACCGCCTGCTGACGCGCGATTGCGGTGGCCGCAGCGAGCACCCGGTCCCGGACAGTCACCGGCGGTGCGTCGAGATCCGGGTCCAGCGTGTCCCCAAGTTTCTGCAGCATGGTCATCTCGTTGCGTGAATCAGTCATGAGGTCTCCTCGGGAGTTGACGGGGGTTTGGCGTGGGCCAGCGCTTCGCGCACCTTGCGGCGGGCCCGGTTGAGTCGGGAGCGCACCGTCCCGGCCGGGATCCCCAGCGCCTGGGATACCTCTCCGTAGCCGAGGCCGACCCATGCGGTCAGCAGCAATACGTCCCGGTCGCCGGGGGACAGTTCGGCCAGCGCGGCGGCCAGCGGTCCCCGCATTGCCTCGGCACTCACTTGCTCTGCGGCCCGGTCTGCGTGCCCGTCCGAGGCGCGTTCGTCGGGCAGTCGGGCCAGGGCTCGGTAGCGCGTTTTCTCCGTCCGGTGATGCCGGGATATCTCCTTGGTGATGATCCCGAAAAGCCACGGCAGGGCGTTGGCCCGGTCCAGGTCGTAGTGGCGCCGGCGCGCGAAGGCCGCGATGAACGCATCCGCCACCACATCGTCGGCCACATCCGGGCCGACCCGGCGGAAGGCGAAGCGGTACAACACCTTGGCGTGCCGGTCGTACAGCGCCGAGAACTTCTCCGGGTGATGTAACGACGCCTCGATGAGGCGCGCGTCCGTCTGCTCACTGGTGGGCCAACCGGGGATCGTGGCAGACGCTCGGAAACCGTCGTTCGACGCAATCGATGTCATACCTGTACTCGCCATCTCGCGGGCGAAAGGTTCACGACTGCGCGGCGGCCCGCTGGCCGCCGACATGTCAGTCCTTGATCTCGCAGATGGGCGAGCCGGAGGTGACGACTGCGCCGACCTCGGCGTTGAGGGCCGTGATCGTCCCTGCCTTGTGCGCGTTGAGCGGCTGCTCCATCTTCATCGCCTCGAGGACGACGACCATCTGGCCGGCCTCGACGACGTCGCCCTCGGCGACGGCGACCTTGACGATGGTGCCCTGCATCGGCGCGGTGAGCGTGTCACCGGAGGTCGCCGCACCGGCTTTGCGCCCGGCCGAGCGCCTGGGCGCCGCCCTCTTCGCGCCGCTGCCCCCGCTCGCGCCGAAACCGGCCGGCAGCGAGACCTCGAGCCGCTTGCCGCCGACCTCGACGACGACAGTCTCGCGCGGGCCCTCGTCGTCGGCGGCCTCAGCCCCGCCGGTGAACGGCGGGATCTCGTTGATGAACTCGGTCTCGATCCACTGGGTGTGAATCGAGAACGGCGCGCCTTGCTCACCAGGTGCGAACGCCTCATCGCGCACGACCGCGCGGTGGAACGGCAAGGCCGTCGCCATCCCGTCGACGACGAACTCGTCCAGCGCCCGGCGCGAGCGTTCCAGCGCCTCGATACGGGTCGCGCCGGTGACGATCAGCTTGGCCAGCAACGAGTCGAAGGCGCCACCGATGACCGAGCTGCCCTCGATCCCCGCGTCGACGCGCACGCCGGGGCCGGCCGGCTCGCGGTAGGTGGTGACGGTGCCGGGGGCGGGCAGAAAGCCGCGGCCCGGGTCCTCGCCGTTGATGCGGAACTCGAACGAATGCCCGCGCGGTTCGGGATCTGAGGTGAAGCGCAACGGCTCGCCGTCGGCGATGCGGAATTGCTCGCGCACCAGGTCGATACCGCTGGTCTGCTCGGTGACCGGGTGCTCGACCTGCAGGCGGGTGTTGACCTCGAGGAAGCTGATCACGCCGTCGTTGCCGACCAGGAACTCCACGGTGCCGGCGCCGGTGTAGTCGGCTTCGCGGCAGATCGCCTTCGCGCTCTCGTGGATGCGGGCGCGCTGCTCGTCGGTGAGGAACGGCGCCGGCGCCTCCTCGACGAGTTTCTGGTTGCGGCGCTGCAGCGAGCAGTCGCGGGTGCCGACGACCACAACGTTGC
>JBDTXT010000388.1:0-3288 GCA_040006035.1 Pseudonocardiales bacterium
CGGCGAATCGGCCGATGAAGACCTGGGCACCTATGCCTCTTGAGCCTTGCGGGATACCTCAAGCAGTTCCTCCGCGAGCTTGGCCGCCACCGAGTGCCGCAGCTTCAGTGGCGGCAACATTCGGAAGTCGCGCCTGTCGACGGGGCAGCCCGCGGCTCGCCACTCTCCGACCAGGCGGGCGTCCATGACGCAAAGGCTCAGCACAACGGCCGGGTGCTGCCTCGATGACCGTGCGCGCGTCGATGCCCAGCGCGAGCAGCGCGCTTCTGAGATCGCTGACGAGCCGCCAGTCCTTCAGGAAGTACGAGCGGAATCTTCCTGGCTGGCTTCGAGGACCAGCTCCGCTCGGCAGCCGCGTTAGCAGGGCGCTGAACACTTAACAGTTTGGGTACGAGACGGTCGTGACTTGCCCGCCACGGATCGCAACGGTTATCGCCGTCGGCTCGTCTGGGCGCACCCATACGTCATAGCTCCCGGCACGCAACCCCGGAAAGACCGCGGAATGCGCCGTCCGCTCGCCGACCGGCCGCCCGAGCACTGCGACATGTGGCCATGCCGAGTGGTGCGTGTGCTGGGTCGCATCAGCAGCGGTATGCGGCGGGTGCGGGTGACTGTGCCAATCGCCCTGCCACCAGTCGCCGCCCTCGTCGGGCGCGCCCTGCCGTGCGCCGGATGGGCAGATCTCGATCTCGAGACCGGCCATGGTGGCCGGCGCGGACACCACGAGGGCACCGATGTCACCGCCGATGTCGAGCACGACCATGCCCTGTCCGGCGTGCGGGTTCTCGACGGTGCTCATCGGCGCCCCTTCCTGGACCGCGTCGAATTGGCTAGGGGAGCTCGCCGCCGGGCGTACCGGGTAGCGAGGTAAACCCATTGTTCGGGTTGGACAGGTACGGGAAGGTCGCGAGGAACGGCTCGCCGTATGGCGTGTTGTCGTTCGTCGTGCCGTCATTGAGGAGACCGGCGGCTGCGTCGGCGGTGTAAGTGTTGTCGACGAGGGGAATGGTCGCGCCGGCCACCGCTTTGAGTTCGATCGCGGTGACGTCGTCGATCAGGCGCCGGCCGTTGGGGAAGCCGGCCGCATCGCCGGCCACCAACCCGATCGGGTTCTCCGAGCCGGGTGCGGTGGGCGGTACCGCCACATTGAGGCGGAGCATGTCAGCCTGGGTCGGGCCGGTGTAGTTCTGGAATCCCTTGATGACCCCCGCTGGGATGCCGGTGAGCAGGATGGCGGCGAGGTCGGCGCGGGGTTTGTGCGCGGTCACATAGGCGGCCAGGTTGGGGAAGGCGCCCGGGTAGAGCACGTTCGCAATAAGGTTCGCCAGCTCAGGGTGCAGCACATATTGGGCGAACTGGCTGTCGAGGTAGGGCGGCTGGGCATTCCATCGGTCCTTCTGCGCCATCGGGTTGATCACCTCGTTCACCAGCGGGTTGCCGAGGCGCGAGATTTGCGAGAAGTGCCCGAGGTTGCGATAGGTACCGCTGTGCTTGTCCAGGATCCGTGCGCTGGAGCGACTCGCGGTTGCCCAGACGCCGATCACCGATTTGGCTGACATGACGTCGGTGGGCGTGCTGCCGTCGACCGTCAGATCACTGATGGGCACCTGCAGGGCGAGGGTGTGCACGTTCAGGCCACGCAGACCGTTCACGCCGGGCATGTTCCCCAGGATCGGCGGAATGCCCTTGTTGTAGTAGGCCTGGAACGGGCGCAGATCACCGAGATCGAAGATGCTGCCCAGATCGACGTGGAAGCCGTCGGCGCGCTGGCCCGCGAATACCTTCCGGTTACCGCCGAGGCTGTGATAGCTCTGTGCCGCCAGGGCCGGGTAGTTCGGTGTGCTGTGCACGCCGACGTTGACCGGCGGGCAGGTCAGGCCGCTACCCAGCACGCGGGCACGCAGGCTGCCATCGTGCTGCCGCACCAGCCGGGTGAGGGTATAGGCCTGCGGCCGGTTCCAGTTCGGATCGGTCGGCGAACCGATCGGGCCGGTGTTGTACAGAAACGTCTCGCGATTGCGGATGGAGGTGGTGAAGCGGAACTGGTAGATGAGGTCGGCTCGGGCGTCGCCCCGGTTCGAGATCTTGATCTCGTAGAGCACGTCGTCGGCGAACTCGTTGAAGTTCGGTCCGCCGTAAGGCAGCTCGAACGGCAGATAGTTCGCGATCAAGGTGACCGTGTCCGGGTTATCGGGGCTGACAAACGCGTAGACGTCGGTGTTGTCGGCAGATGGATCCTTGGAAATCTCTGGAGCTTCACGATGCGAGGACATGGGGAGACCTTTCACACAGCATTGGGATCAGAGGTTCGGGAGCGGCGAGGTACCGGGCGGTCAGGAGCGGGGGGCGCGGGCGAAAGCCCGAGCGAGCCGTGCGACGAGCTGTTTGTCGGTGACGATGACCTCACGTCCCTCGATCATGAGCGCGAGCTCACCCTTGGTGAGGTCATGGATGTAAGCGGCCATGGCACCCTCGGCGCCTTGCGGCATCGTGACCTCGTCGGTGGGTGGCGCGGCGGCGGCTGCCCCGGGCAACGCGATGACCGCGACTCCGGCGGCCGTGCCCACTCCCGCCATCGTCAGGAAGCCCCTACGCGTTGCGTCATTCATACGATCCCCGACCGTCGAAGTACGCGACCCCACTGGCGTGGCGGTCGTGGCCGGCTGACCCGATGCACAGCCCTGCACTTGTCATTCGGCCGGCAGGTCCAGCCGGTTTCATTTCCGTCAAGATTCTTTTCCTGCGCCCGGCCGGGGGCGACGCTGCACGATCAGCTTGATCACCAGGTGCGCGGCAGTGTGGTCGCCACCCTCGGTGGCGGCCTGCCAGTGCGCGGCCTGCAGGACGTCGAGCCGTTGTACCGCCAGCTCGAGCGCAGCCTGCCGGTGTTCGGGTGCCTGCTCGAGTGCGGCCTTCTGCAGGTCGGCGTTGACGGCCAGATGTGCGATTCGGCCATCGGCGTAGGCGACCAGCGAGGCGACTTCTGGCCATTCAACGCCGGCTCGTCGGAGCACGAGGGCGTCGTAGGCCGGGTTGTGGGCGATGACCTGGGCGAAGCCTGGAGCCGAACACAGTCCCGCCGCAATTCGATCTGGGACCAGGTGAACTCCGGGACGCGGGCGTGGTGGACGGCGTGGGGTAGGTGTTGTTCGGCTTGGGCGAGCGGCCTGGATTGCGCGTGCAGCGTGACATGGAGTCGCCGAGCCAGTTGAGGGTGCGTCGACGGGCGAGCGTTTCGATGGCGTCGTTGAGAACCTTGAGACTGTCGTCATCGACGCGGGGTTACCA
>JBDTXT010000389.1:0-3287 GCA_040006035.1 Pseudonocardiales bacterium
TCGGCCCCCGAACTGAATCCGACGAGCCCGTCTGCAACCTCGACGACGGCTTAGCTCAGATCCTGGGCACACCCAGCGACGGTCAACACTGCACCAGCCGAGTCGTGTTCAATAACTCCACTTTGAGCGTTGCCCTACCGGCGTTTGAGAAGACGATCGTCGACGTCAGTTCAACTCTTATGCGGGAGCACATGATCCACGGCTCGTTGACCGTGACCCTGCGGTCGGGGAGCAACCCGCTGGTACTGCCGCCCCGGTGCAAAGCAGCAAGGCGACGAACCTGCCCGCCGCGGTCACCAAAGCCATCACACCGGCGCGGCGACCTGCTCCGGCCAGCCCCGGCTCCCGGGTCGCCGCCACGGGAGGACGGTTCGGCCCCTCCCAGACCACGGCTTCCGCAACATCCCGACCTCACCGCCCGTGGCCCATCACCTCAAGTGGTGAGCGCACCGTATCAAGTGCCGGCGAACCGGACCAGCCGCCGAAGCCGTCCGGTCGTGAATGCCAGGTGCTGGGCAGCGTCCGGGTCGGCGGCCGTCAAAGCTTCAGCACGGGGCAGCAGGGGTCGCTCATCGGGTTGCACACATAAGCGGGCGAGAGTCCATCCGCAGTCCCGCATACCGGCGCAGCTGCATGAGCGAAGTGTGGACTGCGTCGAACTGGACGGTTGCGGTCTGGGCGACCGCCGTGACATGCACGTCCAGGAAACTTCGACGTCAATGCGGGACCGAATCGACGGTACTCTGCCACCACGCCCAGGACAGGTCCCGCACATCCGACACCGACCCATGCTCACCTGTAGCTCAGGTTCTGACATCCGCGCGGACCTCTCCACTTCACAACAGGCAGTCGACCGTCCGATCAGGTGACGTCCAGTTCCTGCCGCATACCATCGGCATAATGGTTGGGCAGGTTGCACAGCAGCTCGTACCGGCCCGCAGGCAGCGTGACCGTGACCCAGCCGGCGGAACCGGCCGGGATCCCCTTCCCCGCTTCGCCGGCGCAGTCGCCGGAGGCCTCCCCGAGGCTGCCCGTCTCACTCACCTTGCCGTCAGCGCCCGGAACCAGCCGCCCGACGCCTCCGGACACCAGCGGCAGGACGACCAACTCGTGAGTGCGCCACCCCAGGTTCGACGCCACGAGGCTCACCTGACCGGCCGGGACCGTGGCCGGGTTCGCTCGCAGCATCATGTGTGCACCCAACGGCGCAGTGCCGCCCATCATCTGAGTCATATTCATGTCAGCCAAGGCGACGGCAATCCGAGCACCAGGCAGAGCAGGCGCTGAACACCTCGACGTCGAGTAGTGATATCCCGAGACCCCACCCATCGTCGCCCCCGCGCCGCCGCCCATCATCGAGCCACTGGCCCCGACCGCTGGCGACGAAGACGGAGACGCGGAAGACGGAGACGCGGAAGACGGAGACGCGGAAGACGGAGACGCGGAAGACGGAGACGCGGAAGACGCACAGCCCGTCAGCACCGCGGCCGCTAAGACTGCAACGAAAAGGCCCAACCGGCGCTGGAATCGATGTCTCATCATCCACACAGCCCATCAACCCGCACCCGCTGGGCAACAGGGCCAAAAGTCCCCAGATGACCCAAGCTGGAACGGCAGCAAAAAGAACGACGAAGCCGGCCGGCTTGGGGCAATGCACTTGCGACCCGAGTGGAATTGCTCGCTGGCCGTGGACGTGCTGGGCCGTCCCACAGCGGCGCCTGAATCCGGCCCGGACTAGCCGCATAACCCGTGGTTCGGCCGATGCGATGCCAGCCCTTGAGATGGCTGGCGGCGAGGACCGTGAACTGCGGACAGCGCCGTGTCCGAGGCCGTGACGTGCACAGCAGCACGTTCAAGGGTTCGGGTTGCCGCGGCGGGGCAGTACTACGGCGCGGCCGGCTGTCGGTAACCGATCAGCGGAAACAGGTCAGGGTAGGCACGGGAGACCGCCGGACGTCGTGGGCCGAACGGTGCAGGTTTCTCTGCCAACGCACCGTTCCAGGTGAATGACGGAGTCGCTCTGCGGCTTTATCGACGACGATGAGCACGACGGAGTCGAGCGGCGCTTCCAGGCCGGGGCCATAACTGGGACACCGATGGCGACCAGACCGACCCCGAAACGGCCACTGCTAACAGCGAGTCGGCGACTAAGAAGCACGCTCGGACCGCGCCGGGAGGTTCTGGCGGCTACTGCCGCCACGGTCGCGTCCCGGGTCGGATCGCTGGTTCTGCTGCGGAACCTTTCGGCCTTACCCCGGGTAAGACCATCCAGTCACCCGATCGGGCAGGTCACCAGCAGCAGGGCACCGACCGACGAGGCGAACGGGAGGATGATCACGGCGAGACCCACCACACCGGACGCCAGGTTACGAACGGCGGCTGGACGGACCGGGATCGGCGAATCCAGACGCAGTAGACGACCGTCAACCGTTGGTCCGGCCATGCCGAGTCCATGAATGCTGTGGTGCCTGTTATCGAAGGACAGGAAAGCACGCCGAAGCGCAGGCGCGCCGCACTGTTGCACGGCTACGGCGTCGGCTGACAATTCCACCAGCGTGCGCAAGCATGCAGGAGCGGCGCGGAGCAGCGGCGCTCTGGGCAACGCGGCGGCCAATACATCGGCGATAGCGAGTGCCCGATGGTGTCGCCCCCGAAGGTGCGCCCGTTCATGGGCCAGGGTCGCCGCCATCGCCGATGCGGGTAGCTGCGCGCGAAGGCCGGTGGACATCACGATCAAGCCTGGGCGGCCGGCCAACGCGAATGCGACCGGATCGGCACTGTCCAGCCACACGACGGTCGTCTTGGCGGACTGCCTGGGGGAGGCAAGCCGGACCAGGAACCGGCTGTGTTCCCGCCGACGCCGATCACGCCGGGTCTGGCGGACCGCTTCTGCCCCGATCCGGATGGCGAGGGCAGTCACGGCTCCGGCCCCGAGCAGGGCGACCACTTCCTCCGCGGCGGGCGTCTGCTGGTGGCCGAGGTGAATCAGGCAGTTGCCGGCGCTGCCCAAAAAACCGCGCAGGCCGGCATGGTTGGGAAGGGCCAACAGGATCACTCCGCCGGCGGCAGCGAGGACGGCACCGAGCAGGGTGACCATCCAGGCGACGATCGCGACCCGAGGGTCTCTGCGGGGCCGGGACAACCTGAGCAGCGGGCGGTGCGCCGTGGTCAGCGCCATGAGCGCGCTGACTATGAGCGCAAGGGCGATTATCACTGCTTTCGTTTCCTGCGCTTGAGTCCGTTGCGCAGCGCCTGGGACTCGCCGTCGCTGACCGAAATGGCGAATT
>JBDTXT010000390.1:0-3276 GCA_040006035.1 Pseudonocardiales bacterium
CGCGCGGCCGTCGGTCACGGCTGGCCCGAGGAAGCGGTGTGTCGGCTGGTCAGCCCACGGCGGTGTCGAGGACTGCCAGTGACCAGCAACACCGGTGAGTAGGAGCGACGGGGATGTTGGCGACGGCGGGGCGTTTGCGTCGCAGATTGAAGGTGACCCAGCGTTGGTGCGAGCGATGGTTACCGAGGTCGCCGCGGGCTCGCGCTGAGGGGGAAGCGAGTTCCCATCAGTGCCGCGATCTTTGGCGTCGCTAGTCAGGTGGGGGGTGTTCGTTGCCGGTACGCCTTGAGCACGATGTCGAGGAGTGCGGGTGGGAGTTCGTCGAGACCGGGTCGGGCGGCGAAGGTGTCTCGGTTCAGTGCGATCACCTGGCGCATCTGGGCGAGGTACTCGAGGCAGTTCCCGCAGGCGTCGAGATGGGTTTGCACGGCTCGGCGTCGGGCGGGTGGGAGCGTGTCCTCCAGATAGTCGGTGATCAATTCGACCAGCTGGCGGCAAGCGATCGAGGCGGTAGTCATTCGGGCTCGGCCTGCAGGTAGGACTCAAGAGCCAGGCGCAGCTGACTGCGCGCGCGGTGCAGCAGGACGCGTTGGTAGTTGGCGCTCACATGGAGCATGGCGCAGACCTCCTTCGCGTTGCAGCCCCAGACATCTCGCGCGGTGACGACCTGCTGCTGGCGCCGCGGCAGGCCGCTGATCGCGCGGTCGAGGGTATCCCACAGTTCAGCGGCCAGTACGTGATTCTCGGGTAGCCGGTCCCATCGCGGCAAGGGTGA
This sequence comes from Pseudonocardiales bacterium, assembly GCA_040006035.1. Lineage (GTDB taxonomy): Bacteria > Actinomycetota > Actinomycetes > Mycobacteriales > Jatrophihabitantaceae > QHCC01. The sequence goes on from JBDTXT010000390.1 coordinate 776, forward strand.
GGCCCACCCACCGGGATATTCGGCCGCATTGTCGGCGCGGAATCGGCGCGGATCGACGCTCGCGCCGCGTTCCTCCTGCCACGCGGCGCAGAAGGGCACCGATCGGCGTTCACGCCGGTGGGTGTGCTGAGCCTGATGAATCAGGATCGACATGACCCACGTTCGCAGGCTCGACTGGCCCGCGAAACGGTCCAGACCCTGCACGACCGCGAGCCACGTGCTCTGGACTGTGTCCTCGGCCTGCTCGCGAGTCCCGACGAACCGCTGCGCGAGCCGAAGCATCGCCGGGCTCCACGCCGCCACCACCTTGGCGAAGCTGGCCTCGTCCCCGCCACGCAACCGCGCCAGCAGGACGCCCTCGTCCTCGACCACGTCACCAGACACAGTTCTCACCTTCACCGCTGTGCGACTTATCGGGAAGCGTGGGCGCCGCTTCGTCCGCGAGCCGTAACCTTCCCGGCTGCCGCCGGCTGGCTCGGGGCGAGGCCAGTAATGAATCCGGGGTGGTTGGCACTAACCCAATAACCGGTCGATCGCATTGGCCGGTTCACCCATAGCAAGGAGCGGCAATGAAGCTACCCACCCGACCCTTTACCCGACTCTCGAAAGGCCGCCGTCGGGCCGTGATGGCGTGTTCGGCCGCCGCCCTGGTCGCGGTACCGCTGGCCCTGATCGGCGCGAGCGCCAGTTCGGCCGCCGCGGCGCGGGCGGGCAGCAGCACCGGGCCGACCAGCGGGCTGTTGCCGGCGAAGAAGATCCTGCTGCAGTCTGCCGAGCAGGTGGACCTGCACAATGACACCGTCCGGCTCCCGCTGCATCGCGGCGAGTTCCACGGCACCACCTACTGGTACATCCTCACCGAGTCTTCCGACTTCGGGCTGGCGCACGACCTGAACGTCAACTTCGCCCCGAAACTGGCCAACGCCGCGATCAGCTGCCCCACCTGCGTGCAGAGCGTCACCCTGAGCACCCCGGCGAACAACAAGTTCGGGGAAGGGATCGTGCACTTCGCCGGCGTGCCCGACTTCAGCCCAACCCGCGTTCTGGTGCCCGGCCCCGGGGTCTTCCCGCCGGCCACCGCCACCCCCGGGGCGGTCGCCGGCCCCGGCTACAGCCCGTTCATCCGCATCAACGGATCCGCAGTCGTCTACAACGCCCCGATCGTCGCTGTCGGTGACGGACCCTTCGACGTCACCCACCACACCAACACCGCCGACCGGGTCCTGGCAATCCACCCGGCCGACGCGGTGCGCGGCGGCCAGTTCTCCCAACCCAGCGTCGACTTCCTGTTCGTCCGCGGTTTCGACGCCGGCAAGCCGATCATCTACCTGTCCACCGAGGCCTCCGATCCGGTCGCGGCCGTGCTCGAACGCGCGACCTTCACCCCGCTGCTCAACCAGAGCTCCTTGCTCGGCGGCGACGACTTCCTCGGCTCGGCCCGGGAACGGATCTTCCCGTTCATCAACGGCCAGACGGGCTCCCACAACCGCCAGGCGCAAGGCATCCGGCATCTGATCCTCGACGGTCACGCAGCCGAGGACGCCTCACTGGCGAACACGGCACTGCTCGCCGCGCTGCGCAACGGCGGTGACCTGCTCAACTCGCTGGGTGATTTCCCGTCGCTGGCCGACCCGCGCCACGCCAACGCCTACAGCCCGCTGTGGGACGCGCAGTTCGGGCAATGGACCGACAAGGCGATCCGCCTCGGACTCAACACCCGCCAGAGCGACGAGAACCAGATCCTGAACCTCGCCGCGACCCGACCCGACCTGATCACCGGGGCCGGAGGAAGTGCCTACGGCTCTACCGGATTCATCATCAACTGCCCCATCATCGGTTTCTTGAACCAAGAACCCGTGAACGACCTGGTGTCCCTCGTGCCCCACGCCCAAGGCTGAGCACCACCCAGAACACCACTCACACCGAGGCTGGGTCACGCGTTCCACGGCGTGACCCGGCCCCGGCCTGCTCCACACGAAGGACTCGGAACCGGGTCGACGCGTCAGCACGGCCGCGCACGTCGATCTGTCCGAGACGGGAGACACAACCTCAACGTCGCGCCCAGCTCCGGCGGAGGTACCGACCCACTCATGCAGGTCGTTCGTCGAACGCCTGAGCTCGACCCTTTCGATGAGACCGATCCGTCCCGCGCGATTCCGTGCCGTGTGAAGCGACCGATGGGTCGCCGCTCGTCGTGATGCCAGCCAGGCCTTGACGAAATGCCTCTGAGATTGAACGACGGCTTCCGCCGGGTCTGCGGCGGTTGTGCCTGTCGAGCGAGATCGTCACGGCCGAGTCCTCGGATCCGGACACATGAGCTCGAAGGCGAGCCTGTCGGCTACGAATGGCAGGTATGTCGATGCCGAACTTCGCGGCACCGTCTATTGCCCGGCCTTACACCGCAGCGCACCTCCCAGGCCGAATCTGACCGACGTGATCATGCACGATACAGATCCATCTGCCCGACCGCCGACTACGCGGCGGCCCGCGCATAGCGACGG
>JBDTXT010000391.1:0-3269 GCA_040006035.1 Pseudonocardiales bacterium
AGCACCACGGCCAATCCGGCCGCTGCGATGGCGCGAGCCGTGCTGAACTGCTCGTCGTGCGGACGGTGCTCGGGCAGCAATACGGCCGGTCGTCGGGCGGCCGCGATGTCCGACAGCGTGCCGAGGCCGCAGTGGGTGACGACGACGTCCGCACTGCACAGGTCCGGCCACGGATCGGTTGTCCACCGGCCCGGCCCACGAACCGTCCAGTGCCATTCGGCCGTTGTTCGGTTCCGCCGTCGGGTCGGCCCATTGCCGCCGGCGCCGCCGAAGGCGAGGACGTGGTGTCCCGAGCGCGCTGCCGAGCGCTCCGGCGCGCGTCGGTCGAAGCGCGATAGGCCGCCGACATAGTGGACCTTCGCACCGTGTCGGTCGAGGCCGACGCACATCCTGCGGTCGAGGCGCGGCCAGGGAGCGACGATCGCGTCGGCCAGGTCATAGCCGAGCTGGTGCGCCGCGTCGTCACGCTTCCCGGGCAACGCGACCGTCACGACCGGGATACCGAACAACCGGGCCAGGAGGACCACCTCAACCGACAGGTCGCTGACCAGCACCGCGGGGTCGTGCTCGGCCAACCAGCCGGCCAGGACGGCCATGCGGCCTTGCAGACCGCGGTCGTGTCTGGGCGCCCAGTGCAGCGCACCACCTGCGGTCGGGTCGTCGCGCTGCTCGCCGGCGTCATCGCGGGGCAGGACGACCCAGTCCTGCCGCCATGACGGCGGACGGGAAAGCGAGGACAACCCGGTGACCGGACCGGGCAGGTGGTCGGCCACAGCCAGCGCCCGGTTGGCGTGACCCTGGCCGACGTGGTGGACGTAATAGCCGATCACGCAGCGGCCCTGAAGGCGAGCGAGCGGTAGAGGTGTTCGTACTCGTCGATCATCCGATCGGCCGAACAGTGGCGTAGTGCGCGTTCGCGGGAGGCTTCGCGGCTCAGCACCGACCAGCGAGTGGCAGCAGCGGCGAGGGCGTCGATGTCGTCGGGAGCGACCAGCGTCGCGCAGTGTTCGTCGGCGACCTCAGGCAGCCCGCCGCGGGCGAAGCCGATGACTGGGGTACCGCAGCTGAGCGACTCAGCGGCCACGAGTCCGTAGGGCTCGTCCCACCTCGGGGTGACCAGCGTGGCGCGGGCCTGGCCGACCACCGAGACGAGCTGCCGGTGTGACAGGTGTCCGAGGTACGAGATGTTCCCGCCCAACAAGGGCCGGACGCGTTGCTCGAAGAACGCGTGGTCCGACACCGGCCCGATGAGCTGCAAGGGCAGGCCGGCACGGCGGGCGGCATGCACGGCCAGATCGGGACCCTTCTCCGGCACGATGCGGCCGAACCAGACCAGCGGCCCACCGCCCGGACCCGGTTGCCAGAGGTTCAGATCGACGCCGTTCAGGACCACCTGTGCGTACGGCACGGTGGGCCGCCACGCCGCCGCCGTCCGAGCGCTCACCGCGGTGAACGTGACCGGGCAGGGACCACTGGCAATCGCTGATTCGAGCCACGGCGTGGGCGGCGTGTGCAGCGTGCTCACGAGCGGGACGGACAGTGCCCGAGCCATGGCCAACGGCAGGTAATGCAGGCTGTTGTTGTGCACGATGTCGTAACGACGGGCGCCATCCTGCATCAGATCCAACATGAGTGTCAGGTAGGCATGGTGTGCCTCCAGCCAAGGTATGGCCGACATGCTCACGTCGCGCGTTGCGGCTTCGCTGATCTTCAGCCGAGGAACGTCCAGCAGCTGCGCAGCAAGACCCGGGTCACTGCCCGGCGCGGCGAACAGCGAGACCTGGTGGCCCCGCCGGCGCAGTCCGTCGGCCAGCATCCAGGTCTGGGCCTCCAACCCGCCGGCGAAGGGCTCGCTTATCGGGTGCCGGCCGGAGGCGATGAGAGCGATGCGCAGCCGATGGGTAGTCACCGCCGGACCACTTCGTACAACTGCCGGTGTGCGACCGCCAGGTTGTTGCGTTCGCTCGCCCGGTCGATCGGGTCGGCTTGCCACGACGGGCGCTCGGCGTAGGCCAGCCGTACGGCAGCACGCAGCGATGCGGCGTCCAGGCCGCGGTCGTCGTGCTGATAGGTGAGGCAGGGACGTTGGTCGGCGAAGTAACCGCAACTGGGTGCCAGGACTGTAACGCCCAGGTCGTGACAGGCCTCGAGCCAGCCCGAGTGGGTCCCGAACCGATAGGGCAGCACGGACAGGTCGAGGGTTTCGAGGTAGTCCCACAACTCGTCGTCGGTGTAGCAATCATGGACCGCCAGCTCGAGCTCTCCCGCGGATTGGGCGTCGGTGAGCAGGCGCATGAGGGCCGGGTGGTGTCTGGCTCCGCCAGGGTCGGCGACGTCATGATGCACATTGACGAACAACCGGAGTCCTGAAAGCTCGCGCACCAGCGGCACTAATGCCGCGACGACCGCACCCGGGTCCATGCTGGCCCGCACGCTCTTGGCGTGCACCCCCACCGTGAAGCCGTCGGATCGTGCCGCGGCGGGACGCCGCTGCATCCGATCGAATTCCACGACGTGCGGATGTGGGAGCACAACCGGGCGGCGGCCCCAGCGGCGCTCAACCGCCTGCGCCGCGCCCTGGGTGAGCGTGATGAGTTCGTCGGCGCGGGGCACGAGCACATCGAGATGCGCGTCATGCGCGGCCCGCTCACGGTGATGCGGGTTGCGCAGGTCGTGCACTGTATAGACGAGCGGCTTGCCGTGGCGGGCCAACTCGTCGAGTACAGCGTGGAGATCAGCCGCCGCGAGAGCGTCGAAACCGAAGTGCACATGGAATACGTCGAACTCATCCGCATGCCGCTGGACCCACCGCGGGTCGAGCATGGCGGGCGGCCACCACTGGCCGGCTGCCGGCGCCGGATGGTCAGGTACCGGGTCGGGCAACCTGATGACCCCGTCGTCGTCATTCAACGCCGTCAAATGCTGGACGTACACGTGGCCGGCCGGCACCGAAGCGACTCGGACGATCTTGTCCGAACTCGCCCTGGTACCGCGTTCGACCGCAGCATGAAGGGTCACCAAATCTCCAGTAACTAGGACCGCGCCCGTAATGCGGTTCGGCTCACCGGCCGGGCATGCCCAGTCCCTTACCCCGATCCGACGGCGGTTCACATGCCGGGCAACATCGCACCCCTTGGGGTTGAATGGGGCGAATCAGGCGTTCGGCTGCAAGCCGGACGATCCTGAGACGGCCGAAATCAACGACCACCCGGACCTCGAGCAGGCCACGCCGGCACCATGAGACAGTCGGCGTCGCTCTTGCACTCAAA
>JBDTXT010000392.1:0-3266 GCA_040006035.1 Pseudonocardiales bacterium
GCGCGAAGAGCCCGCCGCCGCGACGCGGTCGCGCCGAAGGCGCGAATGGCGCGAGGATCCCCCGCGAGCTTGCGAGCGGGGGAGATCGAGCGACAACACGGCGGATAAGCAATAGTGGCGCTTATGCAGTCTGTGTCCGTCGGGGTCGGCCCGCTCACTGAGGCGGAGGTGGTGGCGGTCGCCCGCGGCGGCGCGGGGGTGTCCGTCGCGGATGACGCTGTGGCCGCAATCGCCGCGGCGCGCAAGGTCGTCGACGCGCTGGCTGAGGACGTCGAACCGCACTACGGCATCTCGACCGGATTCGGGGCGCTGGCCACCAAGCACATCCCCGTCGAGCAGCGCGCGCTGCTGCAGCGCTCGCTGATCCGCTCGCATGCGGCCGGTTCCGGTCCCGAGGTCGAGCGCGAGGTCATCCGGGCGATGATGCTGCTGCGCCTGTCGACGTTGGCGACGGGGCACACCGGCGTCCGGCCAGCGACCGCGGCGGCCCTGGCTGCCTTGCTGGACAAGGGGATCACACCGCTCGTGCGAGAGTTCGGATCGCTGGGCTGTTCGGGCGACCTCGCACCGTTGGCGCACGTGGCGCTCGCGCTCATCGGCGAGGGGACGGTCCGCGCGCCCGACGGCACCGAGGGCGCGGCCGCAGACGTCCTGCGCGCGCACGGCGTCGAACCGGTGGCGCTGGCGGAGAAGGAGGGGCTGGCCCTCATCAACGGCACCGACGGCATGCTCGGGCAACTGCTGCTCGCCTGCCACGACCTCGACCTGCTGCTGCGTACCGCCGACATCAGCGCGGCCATGAGCATCGAGGCGCTGCTCGGGACGGCGGCGGTCTTCGCCGCCGACCTGCAGGCGCTGCGTCCCCAGCTGGGCCAGGCCGTGTCCGCGGCGAACCTGCGCGCCCTGCTGGCCGATTCGCCCATCATCGCCTCGCATGCCGGGCCGGACTGCGTCTACGTCCAGGACGCCTACTCGATGCGCTGCGCACCGCAGGTGGCCGGCGCCGCCCGCGACACGCTCGCCCACGCCCGGTCGGTGGCAGCCTGCGAGCTGGCCTCCGCCGTCGACAACCCGGTGGTCGTCGAGGGCCGAGTGGAGTCGAACGGCAATTTCCATGGCGCACCGGTCGCCTACGTCTTGGACTTCCTCGCCATCCCCGCCGCGGACGTGGCCTCGATGAGCGAGCGGCGCACCGACCGGATGCTCGACGTCGCTCGCTCGCGCGGCCTGCCGCCGTTCCTCGCCGCCGACCCCGGCGTCGACTCCGGGCACATGATCGCCCAGTACACGCAGGCCGCGCTGGTGTCGGAGATGAAGCGGCTCGCGGTGCCGGCCAGCGTCGACTCCATCCCGTCCTCGGCCATGCAGGAGGACCACGTCTCGATGGGCTGGTCGGCTGCGCGCAAGCTGCGCCGCTCGGTCGACGCACTCACGCGAGTGCTGGCGATCGAACTGCTGACGGCCGCCCGCGCGCTCGACATGAGGGCGCCGCTCTTGCCCGGCCCGGCCACCGGGGCGGTCGTCGCGGCGCTGCGCGAGATCGTCCCCGGTCCCGGCCCGGACCGGTTTCTGTCCCCCGAGATTGAGGCCGCCGTCGAGTTCGTCCGCTCCGGCGCCGCCGTCGACGCGGCCGACTCGGCTCTGGCCCACCCACTTCAGTAACCGGGCCGCGGCGACGCTCGCCTACCGAAATGTCAGACTGACCGGATGAGCGAACCGGGCGAACCACCAGAAGTGGGGCACGGCGCTGCCCCGCCACCGCCGATGTGGACCCCGCCCCCGCCCGCCATGACCGGTCAGCCGGCGGCGCCCCGGCCGAGCAACGCAGGCGGCGTCACGTCGATCTTCGTCGTCATGGCCCTGCTGCTCGCGGCGACCGTCGGCTCGTACATCTATGTCCATAACGAGCCGACATCCAGCTCGTCGACGGTTCAGTCCGTGGGCGGGGGTCAGCAGGTGGGTGGCAGCAACGGCACCGGCGGCGGCGGGCCCCCACCGGGTCAGGCCACCTCGAGTGCACGCGATCCCTATGCCACCCCGACACCACCCCCGCTGGACATGGGTGCGGTCCGGCGCACGATGGCGGCATTCCTGAACGGGCTGCAAAATCACGATCTTGAGGCGGTGCGCAGCCTCGTGTGTCCCAAGTTCCGCAGTCTGTACGTGGGCACCTATTCGAAGGCTGGCTACTCCTACAGCGGCTGGGAGGCGCATTACTCCAGCCCCGTGTCGGGGCTGAACTACACCTACGTCGTGGTGACGCAGGGCCTGGCCGATGCCGCCGGAGCCAAGAAGGGCAGCGAGACGCACTCCTGGCAGGTCGAACACGATGGGGACGATTACTTCGTGTGCGGGTACCTCACGTGAGCAGCCCGGAGCAGACCTCGCCCTACCCCGGCTACATGCTCGTGCCCGTCCGGAGCCCGAAGAACCGAGTCGGCACCACCGGGGCAATCGTCACCGTCGTCGGTGCCCTGATGGCACTGATTGGGACTGCCCTGCCCTGGTACAGCGTGAACGGCGTGCACGTCCGCCTCCAAGACTTCACGGCGGGCACGTCGTCCTCGAATGCGAAACCGTTCCCGCACGCGTATTTCGGCTGGCTGCTGTGGGTGCTGCTCGGCCTCACGCTGGTGGCTGCGCTGCTCGCGACCCTGCCCGGGCCGCTGAGCACGATCCTGCGGGTCCTCAGCCCGTTGCTCGGCGTGCTGAGTGCGTTCCTGCTCGTGATAAGCCTCGGCGAGTTGCTGGAAACGTCGATCTATGACCACACCGCGCTCGGCTTCTGGGCTATTCTGATCGGCTTCATCGTCACCGGCTTCGGCGGAGTGTTCGGACCGCGGCGCCGCTGATCACCGGAGAGGCAATGGCGTGATCCGCTCCCCGCATGGCACCACCCTGACCGCCCGTGGCTGGCAGACCGAGGCGCCGCTGCGAATGCTGCAGAACAACCTCGACCCGGACGTGGCCGAGCATCCCGACGAGCTCGTCGTCTACGGCGGCACGGGCAAGGCCGCCCGCGACTGGCCGAGCTACCAGGCGATCATCCGCACCCTCACCGACCTACGCCTGGACGAGACGCTGCTCGTGCAGAGCGGTCGACCCGTCGGCGTCATGCAGACGCACGAGTGGGCGCCGCGGGTGCTGATCGCGAACTCCAACCTGGTCGGCGACTGGGCCAACTGGGAGGAGTTCCGCCGCCTCGAACACCTCGGCCTGATCATGTACGGGCAGATGACCGCCGGCTCGTGGATCTACATCGGCAC
>JBDTXT010000393.1:0-3249 GCA_040006035.1 Pseudonocardiales bacterium
GCTGCATGGCTGCAGCGCTGAACCGGGTCGCCGCCCGGCTGGCCTGACCAGCCAGCGGTCGGCCAACAGCCGCGCCGACCTGACCCGCGAGATCATGCTCCGGCGCCGCGATGCTTTCCTCGGCGCCGAGGTCGGGCGGGCGCAGCGGACGATCTTCGCCGCCCGCTACCTGCGCAGCCGTGAGCTGCAACGCGAGATCACCGAGGGCCTCAACGTCGTCGAGGCGTTCAACGGCGCGAACTCCGTCATCTACTACGGCAAGGGCGGTGAGATCGCCTCCAACAGCCGCGATGAGCAGGAGATGACCGTGCTGTGCCTGCGGATCCTGCAAGCCGCACTCGTCTACGTGAACACCCTCATGCTCCAAGACGTCCTCGCCGAGGACGACTGGGCCGGCCTGCTCACACCGGAGGACCGCCGCGGCCTGACCCCGCTGTTCTGGCAGCACGTGCTCCCCTACCGCGAAGTCAAACTCGACATGACCGCACGCCTCACCATCCAGACTCCCACCCCTGCCAGCGGCCCGTAGGTGGATCCTCCACCGGGGCCAGTTGCCCGCAGGATCAGTGGGTCTAGCATGAATGTCCAAGCTGCAGCGAGCTGGCTATCCGTTAAACCAAGTCAAGGAGAGCCGTTATGGACGTCAACGGAAAGGTCGTTCTCATCACCGGGGCGTCGGAAGGGATCGGCGCGGCGACGGCCAGGCTACTGGCTGCCCGAGGCGCCAAAGTAGCCGTCGCCGCCCGCTCCATCGACAAGCTGAACGAGGTAGCCGGTGAACTCGGCGACAGCTTCGCTGTCCGGGTCGACATGACGCAGCATGCGTCAATCACCGCGATGGTCGACGCCGTGGTGGAGCATTACGGCCGCATCGACGTCCTCGTGAACAACGCCGGCCGGGCGCTGCGAGCCCGGGTTGCCGACGTCACCGTCGCGGACTTCCAGAGCATCGTGGACCTTAACGTCTATGGCCCACTGCTGGCCATGCAGGCTGTCATCCCGCATATGCGCAAGCAGGGCGACGGGAGCATCGTCAATGTCAGCTCGAACGTCTCTAAGATGGCAATTCCGACAATCGGCGCCTACGCAGCCACCAAATATGCGCTCAACGGCCTGACATTGACCGCGCGCGGCGAACTCGCCGACGACGGCATCATCGTCACCGTTATGCACCCTGGGCAGACGGCGACCAACTTCGGAAAGAACGCGACGGTTGACGCGGGCATGGCGTCCGCGCCGCCGCCATCGGGCGGTTCCAACACCTCACCCGACACGGCCGAGGACGTCGCCGAACGAATCCTTGAGGCGATCGTAAACGGCCCAGCAGAGCAGTACATGAACCCGGAGATGGAGCAGCAATTCTCGATGCTTGGCGCCTAACAACCGACGTGGCCCTACCTGCGCAGCTACCAGGCGGCGTGGCTCGCGGGCCTGGAGCAGATCGGTGCCGAGGTCGAGCAGGCCGCCGAGACCTCGGGCCAGGAGCTGGCCGCCGCGCTGGGGTCCGTCGCCGAGGCCTGCGGCCGGGTGCGCCTGATCGCGGCCGCGCACGATGGCCGGGTCTCCGCACTGATGGAGGCCGCCCGCGACCTCGGCGCCGAACCACCCGCACCCGGCGGACCACGGGCCAGCTCCAGCTATTTCTCCGCTGATGCTCAGTCGGTAACGCACCGGCGGACGCAGATGCGGCCGGTCGGGAGCCACCTGCGATCAGCCGCGGCCGGTCGGCACCGCGTGCTGCCAGATGCCGATGGCATTGCCGCCTGGGTCCTGGAACAGGGCAACGATGAGATCTCCCTCAGGAAATGGCGGGGCGACGATGGGTGCTCCGCGTGCCTCAAGGCGCAACACCGTCTGCTCGACGTCGTCGACGTAGATGTAGGGGATGGGGCCGCGGTCGACCGCGGAGGCGCGGTGGGTTACCCAGGCGCCGGTCACATGTCCGGTGTGATCGCTGAAGCTCGGATTGTCCAGGTCACCGCGCAGCTCCCAGCCGAACATATCTCGGTAAAACTCGCCCGACTCGCGCGCGTCAACAGCCGGAAGGTGCAGGTAGGAGACGTCGGCGTTGCGGAATGGCGAGGGTTCCCCGCTCGCGGCTGCGGTGAGCTCGTTCGGTTCAGCGGCGGTCATCGGATGCCTTCCTTAACAGAGCGTCGCGTTGTTCAATTCACTATGCTGCATCCATGGTGAATGTGTCGAGTACGACTGGGCGCATCGACGTTGCGCGCCGCGTTTACCGCTCGCCGAAGCGTCGCGCGCAAGCTGCGCGGACCCGTGCGGCGATCCTGGCTGCGGCGCACGACTTGTTCATCACGCACGGCTACGCCGGGACGAGTTTGAGCGCTGTGGCGGGGGCCGCGGCGGTGTCGGTACCGACGATCGAGCAGAACTTCGGGACCAAACGCAACCTACTCAAGATCATCGTCGACGTCGCCAAGGCTGGCGACGACGAACCGGTCCCAGTGCTGGACCGAGCAGCAGCGCAGGCGGCGCAAAGAGCGAGGACGGCAGACGAATTCCTGACACCAGTCGTGCGCGAACTCGGCGTAGTGTCGGCGCGCCTGGCGCCGATCGTCGTGGTCCTCGCTGAGGCCGCGGCCGTGCACGCCGACATAGCCGACCTCGCGCAGGAACTCGACGTGCAGCGCCGCGCGATGGCGTCCTGGATCGTCGCCCAGCTTGCCCGACATGGGCTACGCCCCGAGCCGAATCCCGAACACGCAATCGACACTGTGTGGGTGCTGCTCGACCCCGTCATACACCGTCGCCTCACCCACGACCGCGGATGGAGCCTCGATACTTACAGCACCTGGCTCGGTGACAGCCTCAGACGGCTCCTCCTGGCTTGAGGGTTCAGAGACAAGCCGAACGCACTCACCTCAGAATGCCCGATGAACCACCTGACCCCGGTGACCGATAGAGGATCGGCGACCGGACGCCAGTTGGCGATCACCACAGCGATCAGTGATTGTTCGACACGAGCTGCACGTCGTGCCCGTCCTGCTCGGTCACGGCCGCCGGCTGTTCGATAACCTGTCGGCCGAGCAATGCGCGCTCGAACTGGTCCGCTGCCTGACCCCGGACGCCGGAACCGCGAACAGCAGGTCACCCACCTGCGCTACCGCGTCATGCATTGAACACGAGCCGACCTCGGACCCATCTACCTACCGGAAAGCAGGGCATCATGGCAGTCGTCATCTGCGACATGTCCGTTTCACTCGACGGCTACGTCACTGGGCCGAATGA
>JBDTXT010000394.1:0-3242 GCA_040006035.1 Pseudonocardiales bacterium
CTCCAGTTGGGCCTTGGTCATCTTGGAGCGGCCGTCGATGTTCTTGGCCTTCGCCTCGGCGTAGAGCTGGTCGCGGGTGCGCCCGCCCGAGCCCGAGTGCGACCGCAGCCCGCCGCGCCGTGACGAGGAGATGTCCTGGGTCGACGTCGTGCTGGCCTGACGCGCCTCACCGGCCCGCGCCCGTTCCTTGTTCACGGTGCGTGCCGCGATCTGTTTGGCCACCTTCTTGGGACGGCCGCGTTCTTCCAGCCCCTCTTCGATGTGCTCGTATTGACGTTTGCGCTTGGCGCTCCACGCTCGCTGTGGCATGAGCGCTAGCTACCCGCCCGGAGGGACTGACAAACCGGTATAGCCTCGGATTCGTGCTGCAAACCGACCGGCTCGTCGAACGCATGCGAGGCTTCGGCACGACGATCTTCGCCGAGATGTCTGCGCTGGCGATCAGCACCGACAGCGTGAACCTCGGCCAGGGATTCCCCGACACGGACGGGCCGCCCGAACTGCTCGCCGCCGCCGCGCAGGCCATCTACGAGGGGCACAACCAGTACCCGCCCGGGCTGGGAATCCCCGCCCTGCGCCAGGCGATCGCGGCCCATCAGCAACGCCACTACGCGCTGCACTACGACGCGGACACCGAAGTGCTCGTCACGGCCGGCGCGACCGAGGCCATCGCCGCCTCGATTCTCGCGCTGGCCGGACCGGGAGACGAAGTCGTCCTGTTCGAGCCGTACTACGACTCCTACGCCGCCTGCGTGGCGCTGGCCGGCGCCCGCCGCCGCACCGTCACCCTTGAGCGCGACGGCGCGGGCTGGGGCTTCGATCGGGACGCACTGCGTGCCGCGATCACCCGCCAGACCAAGGTCATCCTGCTCAACACGCCTCACAACCCCACCGGCAAGGTGTTCAGCCCGGCCGACCTCGCTGTCATCGCCCAGCTAGCAGTCGAGTTCGATCTGATCGTCATTTCCGACGAGGTCTACGAGCACCTGACCTTCGACGGCCGAACGCATCAGCCCATCGCCACGCTGCCCGGCATGCGCGAGCGGACAGTCACGATCAGCAGTGCGGGAAAGACGTTCAGCGTCACCGGCTGGAAGATCGGCTGGGCCTGCGCACCGCCGCACCTGATCACCGCCGTACGCACCGTGAAGCAGTTCCTGACCTTCGTCAACGGTGCGCCGTTCCAGCCCGCAGTGGCACAGGCACTCTCGGCAGACACGGCCTACTACGGCAGTATCGCCAGCAAACTGCAGCAGCAGCGCGACCTGCTCTGCGACGGCCTCGGCTCACTCGGCTACGACGTCATGCCGCCGGACGCGACCTACTTCGCCACCGTCGACGTCCACGCCAACGCGGTCGACTTCTGCCGTGAGCTGCCGCGCCGAGCTGGGGTGGTCGCGATACCGAGCAGCGTCTTCTACGACTCATCCGCAGGCGAGAGCTTTGTGCGGTTCGCGTTCTGCAAACGTCCCAGCGTGCTCGACGAGGCACTGCGCCGATTGAAGGAGACGCAACCGTGAAGGTCGCCGCGATCCAGCACGACATCATGTGGGAGGACGCCGCCGCCACCCGCAGCCACGTCACCCCGATGATCGCCCAAGCGGCGGCATCCGGAGCCCGGCTCGTCGCCCTCACCGAGATGTTCGCGACGGGGTTTTCGATGCAGCCCGACCGGATCGCCGAGGACGAAGGTGGCCCGACCGAGACGTTCCTGCTCGCCGAGGCGCGCGCACACGACGTCAACATCGTGGCCTCTATCGCGCAGCGCGGTCCGGATGGCAACTTCCGCAACAACGCGGTGCTGGCCACCCCGACCGGCACCGTGCACCGCTACGCGAAAATCCACCCCTTCACCTACGCCGGCGAACACGAGCGCTACACGCCGGGGGAGCAGCACGTCACCGTCGACGTCGAAGGACTGCGGGTCACGCTGTTCGTCTGCTACGACCTGCGCTTCGCCGACGAGTTCTGGGTCCGCGCCGCCGACACTGATCTATACGTCGTCCCGGCTAACTGGCCGGAACCGCGCCGCGAGCACTGGCGAACGCTGCTGCGGGCTCGCGCGATCGAGAACCAGGCCTATGTCATGGGCATCAACCGGGTCGGCGCTGTCAAAGACCTCAACTACGTCGGCGATTCGGCCATCATCGACCCGCACGGGCGCACCCTCGCCGAGGCCAGCGTAGGCGAGGCGGTGCTCGTGGCCGACGTCACCAGCCAGTCCGTTGTGTCTGATCGGAGAGACTTCCCATTCCTCGCAGATCGGCGTAAAACGGACGGGTGACTGTCCGCATCGCGAACCCGTGTCGGCTCTGTTACCACTTGGTCACGATCGACGCGTGTGCTTGCGGTATGCCTCTGACTGGTATTTGACTGTGCCATCGGGCCGCCGGACAGATCGTCTGCGCGCCAGCACACAGGAGGTCACTCACCAGTGAGAGTCCACATGGGTAAGACAATTGTTGTGGGGTTGGCGGCGCTTGCGCTCGCGCTGACCAGCTGCAGCAGCAGCAAGGGCGGGAAAGGTGGCGGCGGCGGCGGCGGCAACAACGTCGACACCTCGGGCACCAAGGGCACCGGCATCTTCGCCGATTGCGGGAAGTCGGCCAACGACTGCAACTCCGGCAAGGTGAAAAAGGGCGGCACCCTCACCTACACGGTGGAGAAGACGATCGTCGGCTGGAACACGAACTCGTCGAACTCCTCGACCTTCGACCTGGTCGAGATCGAGGACGGCCTTATCGGCGGCGCGTTCACCGCGAACCCCGACCTGAAGCCCGCGCTCAACACCGACATGATGACCTCGGCCGAGCAGACCAAGGCTGACCCGCAGACGCTGGTGTACAAGATCAAGCCTGAGGCGGTCTGGAGCGACGGCACGCCGATCACCGAGAAGGACTTCGAGTACCAGCTGCACACCTCCGACGGCACCTCGTGCCCGGACTGCGCCCCGGCCAGCACCTCCGGTTATGACCAGGTCGCTTCGATTGCCGGGTCGGACAACGACAAGACCGTCACCGTGGTGATGAAGAAGCCCTACAGCGACTGGCAGAGCATGTTCGGCGCGCTGTACCCGGCCCACATCCTCGGCCAGCACGGCGACGTCGCCACGCCCAAGGGCCTGGCTGCCTCGTTCGCGTGGTCGGACAAGACCCAGCCCACGTACTCCAACGGCCCGTACATGATCTCGGCCGCCGACAAGGAGACCTCGGTGACGCTGGTGCCGAACCCGAAGTGGTACG
>JBDTXT010000395.1:0-3241 GCA_040006035.1 Pseudonocardiales bacterium
GACCTGATCGAGGGCGCGCACGACGAGGCCTGGGAGATCCTGACCCAGTACCGCGACGTGCTCGACACGATGGTGCTGGAGCTGGTGGAGCACGAGACGCTGGCCAAGCCCGAACTCGAGCGGATCCTGGCGCCGGTGCGCAAGCGGCCGCCGCACAACACGTTCGCCGGCTTCGGTAAGCGCACGCCCAGCGACCGCCCGCCGATCGAGATCCCGGAGGCGTTCCGCAAGGCGGTCCTCGCCAACGGCGCGTCGAACCGGTCAGCCAACGGGCAGAGCAAGGCGCTGCCGGGACTCGAGCCCGGCGTCGACGCACCCGCACCGCCGCCGAGCGACTCCGGCGCGTTCGGGCCTCCCCAGCACCACGGCGCTCCGTACGGCGGATACAGCCCGCCCGCGGACTCCGCTTACGAGCAGCCGGGCAACTACGGTCAGGGCGGCGGCCAGGGAACAGCGTGATGCACCCCGAGCCCACCGGCCGGGTCGACTTCGATCGGGCCGAAGCGGCGGTGCGTGAACTACTGATCGCGGTCGGCGAGGATCCCGACCGCGACGGTCTCAAGTCCACGCCGGCCCGTGTCGCGCGCTCTTACGCCGAAATCTTCGGCGGCCTGTTCGTCAATCCCGACGACGTCCTAGAGACCAGTTTCGACGAGCACCACGACGAGCTCGTGCTGGTCAAAGACATCGCGATCTACTCGACCTGCGAGCACCACCTGGTGCCGTGGCACGGCACCGCCGCGGTCGGCTACATCCCCGGTGGGAGCGGCCGGATCACCGGGCTGTCGAAATTGGCTCGGGTGGTCGATCTTTATGCCCGCCGCCCGCAGGTACAGGAGCGCCTCACCAGCCAGGTCGCCGACGCGGTGATGCAGCGGCTGGAACCGCAGGGCGTCATCGTCGTCGTCCAGGCCGAGCATTTGTGCATGGCCATGCGCGGCATCCGCAAGCCTGGGTCGTTGACCATGACCTCTGCCGTACGGGGCATCTTCAAGTCCGACCAGCGCACCCGGGCCGAGGCGCTGAGTTTGATATTGGGTCGATGATCCCGACCCGGCCGGATCGCATCATGGTCATGGGTGTGCTGAACGTGACGCCAGATTCTTTCTCCGACGGCGGGCGATACGTATCGGTCGACGACGCGGTCGCGCACGCGCAGCAGATGCGGGCTGACGGCGCCGACCTGATCGACGTAGGCGGTGAGTCGACCCGTCCGGGAGCGCAGCGGGTCGAGGCGGCCGAAGAGACCAAGCGGGTGCTACCCGTGATCGAAGCCCTTACCGCGCAAGGCATTGCGACCAGCGTCGACACCTACCGGGCTTCGGTGGCAGCTGCGGCGATCGAGGCGGGCGCGTCGATCGTCAACGACGTCTCGGGCGGCCTGGGCGACCCGGACATGGCGCGCGTCGTGCGCGACGCGGGCTGCCCGTGGATCCTGATGCACTGGCGCGGGCACAGTGCGTCGATGCAGCGGTTGGCGCGCTATGACGAAGTGGTGTCCGACGTGCGCACCGAACTGTCGACTCGGGTCGACGCAGCACTGGCTGCCGGTGTCGATCGCAACCTGCTGGTCCTCGATCCGGGCCTCGGGTTCGCCAAGACCGCAGCACACAACTGGGCGTTGCTCGCCTGCCTCGACAGGCTGGTGGCGTTGGGCTTTCCGGTGCTGGTGGCCTCGTCACGAAAGTCGTTTCTCGGGACGCTGCTCGCGTCGGCGCACGGCGTGCCCCGACCTGTCGGTGATCGCGAGGACGCCACGACAGCGCTTACTGCCTGGGCTGCGATGCAGGGTGTGTGGGGTGTGCGGGTGCATGAGGTTCGCCCGTCGGTCGACGCGGCGCTGACCGTCGCCGCGATCAAGGCGGTGGGTACATGACCGACCGCATCGAGCTCATCGGCCTGCGAGTTCGCGGGCACCACGGCGTATTCGATTTCGAGCGACGCGACGGGCAGGACTTCGTGGTTGACGTCGTGCTCGAACTCGACGTCTCCATGGCCGCCGCATCGGACGGACTCACCGACACCGTCGACTACGGCGTGCTCGCGCATGCACTGGCGCAGGTCGTCGAGGGCGAGCCGGTGAACCTGCTCGAGACGCTCGCCGAACGACTGGCAACGGTGTGCCTCGCCGACCAGCGGGTGGCCGCCGCCACGGTCACGGTCCACAAACCGCAGGCACCCATCCCGTTGGCCTTCACCGACGTGGCCGTGACGATCCGCCGCGGGCGCACATGAGCACGGCGGTGCTGTCTGTCGGGTCGAATCTCGGTGACCGGCGCGCGGCGGTGCAGGGTGCGCTCGACTCCTTCCGGCCGTGGCTGGTCGCCGTCTCGCCCGTGTACGAGACCCCGCCATGGGGCCCCGTACCCCAGGACGATTTCCTCAACGCCGTGCTGGTCGCGTCCGACGCTCAGGCGGAGCCGGCCGACTGGCTGGCGCGGGCGCACGCGGCCGAGCAGGCGAGCGGGCGGACCCGTGACGTGCGGTGGGGTCCCCGGACGCTTGATGTCGACGTGATCGCCGTCGACGACCTGACGAGCGACGACCCGGCTCTGACGCTGCCTCACCCGCACGCCGCCGAGCGGGCCTTCGTGCTGGTGCCGTGGCTGGCCGTGCAGCCTGAGGCGCGGCTGTCGGGGCGCCCGATTCGCGACCTGATCGCCGAGCTGGCGCCGGATGCGGTGGCCGGCGTCCGGGTCCGTCCCGAGTTGGCGGTGGCCTGACATGCGGCGCACCAGCTTCGCCGATCTCGCCGTCGCGTTCTTCGTGATCGGGGTCACGGTCTACGTGCTCCTCCGGTTCTCCTACACCGACCTGCCGCCGCTGCAGTCCTTCGTGCCGCTGCCGCTGGCTGCGCTAGCCGTGGCTGAGTACGTGGCCTCTCGGCGGGTGCGCGGCGCGGTGCGTCACGATCCCGACGCCAAACCGATGGCAGCGATCGTCATCGCGCGATGTGTGGCTTTGGGCAAGGCCTCGTCGCTGGTGGGCGCGGGGGTGGTCGGAGCGGCCGTCGGTTTGCTGATCCGAGTGGCTCCCGACGCCGGGACGGTGCGCTCGGCTAACAACGACACCCGGGTCGGCGTCTTCCTCCTCGTGGCCTCGCTGCTGCTCGTCGGGGCAGGGCTACTGCTGGAGCGAGCCGGGATCGACCCGAACAGCGGCGATCGTGACCAGCGTGGCAAGCCTGCCTCGTCGCTGGTGGGCGCGGGGGTGGTCGGAGCGGCCGTCGGTTTGCTGATCC
>JBDTXT010000396.1:0-3239 GCA_040006035.1 Pseudonocardiales bacterium
TCTGCACCTGGCCGGCATCGACCCGCTGCGCGCCGAACCACAGGACGGCGACCGACGAGACGTTCAGCACGAGCATCACGACCGGGAAGATCAGCGCCTGCAGCCGCCCGACGCTCTGCGCCACGTCGACCAGGCCGTTGTTGACCCGCTCGAAGCGCCGTGTCTCGAACGGTTCGCGGACGAACGCGCGAACCACCCGCACTCCGCCGATCTGCTCGCGTAGCACCTGGTTGAGGGTGTCGATGCGGGTCTGCATGACCCGGAACTGCGGGACCATCCTGCGGATGATCAGCCCGATCGGGATCACCAGCGCCGGCACGGCGGCCAGCATCAGCCAGGACAGCCCGGCGTCGCTGCGCAACGCCATGATCACGCCGCCGACGAGCATGATCGGCGCCGCGACCAGCATCGTGCAGGTCAATACCACCAGCATCTGCACCTGCAGCACGTCGTTGGTGTTGCGGGTGATCAGCGACGGCGCGCCGAACTGCGCGACCTCGCGGTTGGAGAACGTCCCCACCTGGTGGAACACCGCCGCCCGGACGTCGCGGCCGAAGCTCATCGCCGCCTTCGCGCCGAGATAGACCGCGCCGATCGAGCAGGCGATCTGGAGGCCGGTCACCAGCAGCATCCAGCCGCCGGTCCGCCAGATGTAGCCGGTGTCGCCGAGGCTGATGCCCTTGTCGATGATGTCGGCGTTCAGGCTCGGCAGGTAGAGCGAGGCGATCGTGCCGAACAACTGCAGGACGACGACGCCGGCCAGCAGGTTCTTGTACGGACGGAGGTACGTCCGCAGCAGCCGTATCAGCATGAGCGGACGCCGTTCAGCAGGAAGTCGATGATCTGCTCCTCGGTCAGGGGTGAGCCCCCGGAGATGCCGGGGTGGATGCCGGCGAAGACGAGCAGGCGCAGCAGCCGGCCGGCCTCGCGCGGCGTGCATCGCAACTGGTCGGCGTCACCGGTGATGACGTCGGCGATCCCGTCGATGATCAGCGCGTTGATCCGCTCATGGTCAGGCGGGCCGCAGTGTGGCTTGTCGCCCCCCGCCCGCTGCGCGGCGCGGGCCAGCACCGGCCGTGGATCGCCGCCGCCGAGCCGCACCGCGTTGAGCAGGGCGATGGTCCGGCTGAACCGGTTGATCAGGATGCGAACGACGCCGGCCAGGCGCACCTCGAGCGGAGCCTGGCGATCCAGCGCAGTGAGCTCGGCAAGCAGCGTTGCGGGGTCGAACGCCCGGCCGATGGCGGCCCCGATCAGCGACTCCTTGTCGGGGAAGGCCCGGAACAACGTGCCCTCGGCCACCCCACAGGCCTCCGCGAGCTGCTTGGTCGTGACGTCTGTGCCGTGTTTCATCAGCAGCGGGACCGTGGCCTCGATCAGCGCTTCACGCCGCTCGGCAGGCGGTAGCGGTGTCGCCCGGGTCGGGTGGGTGGCCATGGCCGGAATCTTAAATGAGTGAGCGCTCACTCGCAAGCGAATAGTGACGACGCCGGATTGATGCGCCCTACCCGCACCGGGTGAAGTGTGAGTCACCTGTAACGGGATTTGGCGGGATAGCGATGGTTGGGTGAGACGTCACCATCAGGCGATGTCCGGCGCATGTGCGGGTCAATTGCGTCAGTCAATCGATCGGAGGGGAATCTCATCGTGTTAGCAGGCGTCAACCGGCGGGTGCTCATCGTGGTAGCCGCTGTTGCCCTTGGAACTCTCGGTCCGTTGGGAGCGGTCTCCTGGGCGGCCATGGACCACGTCACCAGCGGTGACCCCACCCAGCCGCAACCGCTGAGCAACGCCGACCAGAACTCCGGCGGGGCCAACGGCCAGTGCCCCGGTGGCATCTACTGCTCGACACGGGACGGCTCCGCGTCGCAGAACGGCAACGGTGGCGACAACGCCTACGGCAAGCCTTGCGCCGGCTGCGTCGGTCAGGCCGACAACAAGAACCCACCCGGCCAGGAGAAGTCCGACCCGAGTGGCAGCTTCCCCAACAACGGCTACGAGTGCGACAACAACAGCGGGATCGGCCAGACCAACCCGGCGCACACCGGGTGCACCTCGCCGAGTCCGTCGGCTTCGCCGTCACCCTCACCCTCACCCTCACCCTCACCCTCACCCTCACCCTCACCATCGCCGAGCCTCGAGCCGAGCGGGTCACCCGCACCCAGCCCGTCCCCATAGCCCTGACCTGACCGTCCATCACCGCGTAGAGGGGGCACCACCGCATCCAGCGGCTGGTGCCCCTTCTGCTGTGCCTCACCGGACTGACTGTCGTCTCGCTCCGCTCTCCGCTTCGCTCGATGCTCACTCGACCAAAGCGCGCCAGGTGTTCGGCCCGACGATGCCCCGTGGCCGGTATGCCGACTTATCCGCATTCGCCCGTTACGGCACGGCACCGGCAAGATGTGGCAGCCGTACGTCCTGATGATCGGGCTGCGCACCGCACGGCCGGGCCCTAGAATCCCACCCCACGGGGCAGGCCAAGGAGGGCCCGAAATGGGACGAGTGTTGAAAGCCGTAGCCGTCGCCACGCTGGTTTCCGGGGCCCTCTGGGTGGCGCCGGCCGCAGAGGCTCAGACGCCCCAGCAGGAGGACTTCAACTCCGTCCCCGGCCCGCCGTGGCATTCCAACAACGTGACCGCGTCGAGCGGTGTGCTGCACGTCGGCCCCGGCGGCGTCCTCGACGAGGGCTTCGATCCGACGCAGCGCAACGAGTGGACCGGCACCGTGGACAACCAACTCGGCTGGACGCTGTCCACCAGGATGCGCCTCGACGACACCTTAGCCGGCGTGTGCGAGAACGAGGAGGCCGACCTCACGATCGCCGACCACACGTTCGCTGTCTGGCTCGCGCTCGGCACCGACGGCGTCTGCGTGCGGGCCAACGGCACGTGGCCGCCGATTCACCACGCGCTGAACACCCAGGTCTTCCACACCTACCGGTTCGACGTGCAGCGACAGCACGTGAAGCTGTCGATCGACGGTGCGCTCGCCGAGTCGTTCGACGCCCCCAGGTCCAACAGCTTCATCGGCGCCTGGATCCAGTTCCTCACCCTCCCCAACAGGTTGCTGCACGTCGACTGGCTGTCCTTCGACACCACACCCTCCCTGCCGGCCTGCACGATCGTCGGCACGCCCGGCAGCGACACGATCCACGGCACTCCCGGCAACGACGTGATCTGTGGCGGTGACGGCAACGATTTCCTGTACGGCATGCAGGGCAACGACGTGCTCATCGGCGG
>JBDTXT010000397.1:0-3233 GCA_040006035.1 Pseudonocardiales bacterium
TAGCCGTAGCTGAAGTCGGCGGCGCTGCACCAGCCACCTTCTGCGTCGGCGTCGTAGCGGACGAACGGGATCCGTTCATCGGGTCTGGTGCGGAACGGCGTGCCGGTGAGGCAGAGCCGGCGGGTTGCCTGCTCGAACGCCGTCGCCACCGCCTCCCCCCAGCTGAGCCCGTCACCGGCGTGATGGACCTCGTCAAGCACGACCAGCGTGCGTTTGGCGCCGACCCTCGCGGCGTGCAGCGCGGGCTTGGCAGCCACCTGGGCATATGTCGTCACGTAGCCGACGAGATCCGGCCGGACCGGCCCGACAGCGTTGCTCAGCGCAGCGTCGAGCGGGATCGCGGCTCGGTCGGCCGCCTCGGCCCACTGGGTTCGCAGATGGTCGGTAGGGCAGACGACGACGACACGGTCGATCGCCCGGCGGGCCAGCAAACGGTGCGCAAGGGCGAGCGCGAACCTGGTCTTGCCCGCGCCCGGCGTTGCGGTGACGAGGAAGTCACGGCGCGGGTTTTCTGCTTCGTAGGCGAGCACGGCGGCTCGCTGCCAACTTCGTAGCCGAAGCTGTTCGGGTGCCGAGGGCTGACGCGGTCGTGCCACGGTGCCCCTCCCCAACCCATGCCGATCGCGACGAGATGCCCCGTGGCGCTAGGCCGCAGGGCATCCGGCGATCAGCGTAGTAGGGCGAGCGGCGCCGGGTCGTCGCGGCACGCCGCGATCCCCGACTGCGCCAGAGAGAACGGTCCGAACAGGGCGCCGGACCTCGACGGTCGCACCAGGCGAACGTCCGGGAATCGGTGTCCCTCGCGGGTGTGACTCACCCCGAGTGGTCGGGATCATCACGCTGATCGACACGCGGAGCGGGGCGCCGAGGACGTACCTAAGGCCGGGGAACGGCAGACTGTGGTCTCGTGAACCGCGGACGGCGTGTGGTGAGAACGATTCGCCACGTTCCCAACCTGCTCGGTCGGGCCGCTGCGCAGGCCTGGCACGACCGGGTCCTGGGGCTCTCGGCCGAGGCAGCCTTCTGGCAGTTGTTGAGCCTGCCATCGCTATTCCTTGCCCTCGTCGCCACTCTCGGCTACGTCTCCCGCTGGTTCGGCACCGGAACGGTGGGGCGGACCGAGCGCGAACTGGAGTCCACGCTGAGCCGGGCGTTCAGCCAGGAAGTGGTCGATCAGGTCGTCAGCCCGATGTTGCACGAGGTGCTGTTCAAAGGCCGCGCCGACATCATCAGTCTTGGTTTCGTCCTCGCCGTGTGGGCCGGCTCGTCGGCTACTGCCACGTTCGTCAACACGATCACCATCGCCTACGGGATGCGCGAGTTGCGTGGCCCCGTACGCAGCCGACTGCTGGCGCTGTGGCTGTTCCTCGGCTCGGTGCTGCTCGGCGTAGTGGTGCTGCCGATGCTCGTGCTCGGCCCCGATCTGTTGATCCGGTCATTCCCTGAAAGTGCGCGACATACAGCCAGCATCGTCGTGAACTCCGCGTATTACCCCGTCGTCGTAGTGCTGCTGCTCATCGGTCTCACCACGCTGTACCACCTCGCGCCGCCCCGCAGGCTGCCGTGGCATCGCGGTGTTCCTGGAGCAATTGTCGCGATGATCGTCTTCCTGGCGGGGGCGGCCGGCCTGCGCGAATACATCCGGTTCATCCTGAGTCAGAACCACGCCTACGTGACACTGGCCGCCCCGATCGCCGCGTTGCTGTTCTTCTTCGCGCTGGCCCTCGGCGTGCTTTACGGCGCCGAGGTCAACGCGGCCATCGAGAAGCTCTCGCCGACCCCGGAGCGGCAGCCGCGAGTTCTGAATCCTCGCAACTGGCAGCGTCTCAAGGGCGCGGGCGAGGCCGAAGGGGCATGAGTTGGGCGGCTCAGTCCGACAACACAGTGTCGTAGATCTCCTTGCACCGCGGGCACACCGGAGATCCGGGCTTGGGCACCTTCGTCACCGGGAATACCTCGCCGCACAACGCCTCGACCATAGTGCCCAGCACTGCGCTTTCGGCGATCTTCGCCTTGCGGACGTAGTGGAACATCTCATTGCCGGTGTCGGCGTCCGAGGTCTTCGGAGTCTCGAGAATCTCGGTGCTGCTCATCCGGAGGATTGTGCCACGATCACCCGTCAACGACCCGTTCGTCGGTGCCGGCGGGCAGCGCCCGCTCGGTTTGCGCCCCGGCGCGCGGCACCTGCCTGGGGCGCTTCTTGGCCGGCCGGTCGTTGGCGAGGAGCACCGCGCACCACGGCAACACGATCCCGGCGACGACGAACGCCAGCGCCAACGGCGTGGAATGGCCATAACTGAGCGCCGCACCGATCACGGCGAGCGCTCGCAGCCCCATCATCACGGCATATCGCTTGCGCCGGCGATCGAACTCGTCGTCGTTGCTCTCCGGCGCACTCGTGATCAATACCGGCTGGTCGACGTGGGGGCGGTGCATACCCCCATCGTGGCACCGCACGGCGGGAAATGCGCCCGAACGGGCAAGATGCTCGAATGAGAGCCGTCGTGCAGCGCGTGACCAGCGCCGCGGTGCTGGTCGAGGGCCGGCCGGTCGGTCAGATCGGGCTAGGCCTGCTTGTCCTGATCGGGATCACCCACGACGACACCGCAGCGACCGCGGCCACCCTGGCCCGCAAGGTGTACGGCCTGCGGATTCTGCGCGAGGAACGCAGCGTCGCGCAGGTGCCTGAAGCCGGCGTCCTGGTGGTCAGCCAGTTCACCCTCTACGGCGATGCCCGCAAGGGTCGGCGCCCCACCTGGACCGCGGCGGCACCCGCCGCGGTCGCCAAGCCACTCGTCAACGAGTTCGTCACCGCTTTGCGGGCGCTGGGCGCCCAGGTGGCCACCGGAGCTTTCGGGGCCGACATGCGGGTCGAACTGGTCAACGACGGCCCGCTCACGCTGCTGTTGGAGGCGTGAGGCGGTTGCGCGCTTGCCTGTGTCGTACCTGAGCATCGGGGCAAGTCCCCGGATTCTCGGGAACACAACCGGGCTGGCAACACGTTGAGAAGGTGAACCAGTTTGAGGTCCTTGACGAACTAGTCAAGGAAGAACCGTGACAACACCGAGGTGGTCTTACCGATTGTGACTACGTCCCGAAGTGCCGCGTCCCGTCCATCCAGCACCCGCCGTGCCAAGGCCGGGGCTGCGTCGCGCACGTCTTCGGCCGGTACGCCCATCACCAAGCGGGGCCACCGCAGCACCCGCTCGGTCGCAACGCCCGAGCCGGCCCCC
>JBDTXT010000398.1:0-3232 GCA_040006035.1 Pseudonocardiales bacterium
TTATATGACTACCCGGCAAGCCGGGGTTGTCGACACAGAAAGTCACCGTCCTTGCGACGGTTTCAATCACTGGTCCATACGAGCTGGACTTCACCCTCTGCAAGCAGAGGATGTCATTCAGATACTCGATGTACCAAAGGAATCTCTTCACGCCTTGCGGCAAGCCGCAAGACACAGACGAGAGTTAATTAATGGCACTAACTTTCGGCACGCTGTTGAGTTCTCAAGGAGCGGACGCACACCGTCACAGTTCTTTCGAACCGGTCGGGGGCAACCAACGGTACGTTACTCGGTCGGATCCGCTCGGTCAAACCTGACCGGGCCCCGCCCGCTTCCCACTTGGTCGCCGCACACGGACCAACCGTGGCGCGTCGCACTTGGGGGATGTTCGACCGGCCCCACCTGGACTGTCGCACCGGTTCCCGGGCGCTCCGTGGTGGCTCCGTGCGTCGAACAAGTAGAAGATTAGTCAGTTGCCGCGACGAGAGTCAAATCCCCGGCGCAACCGCGTGTTGGCCAGTGTTTCCGGGCATCCCGGCCGCGCGGCAGGGGCCGTTTTTCCTCGCCGAACGGGGGTGAAATCTTGTGACCCGGACCACCGCGAGGGCTGCGGCGCGACGTCAACTCGAGGTGACGAGACGGGTCATCCGGCGCTTGCCAGAGGCCAGCACCGTCCCCACCAGTTCACCCCGCGCGACGTCGTACCTCTTGGCTGCCACGGGTACCCCGTCGATGCGTATTGCGCCGGCGTCGATCTCGCGCCGTGCTGCGCTGGTGGTGCTCGCGAGACCAACTGCCACGAGTAGGGCCGGCAGGTGCACCGGATCCCCCGCTGGGAGCGGGTGTTCAGGGACGTCCGTAGGCGTCTCGCCGCGCTTGTGGATCGCGTCGAAGCGTTCCTCTGCCGCCGTTGCCTGATCGGCACCGTGGTAGAGCGCCACCACCGCGCGGGCCATCAGTCGCTTGGCCCGGTTCGCCGCCGCTCCCCCCGTCGCGACGTCGGCGCCGAGTTCGTCGACCTCCCGCGGGTGCAGGGTGGTGGCCAGGCGTGCGTAGCTCTCGACCACAGAGTCCGGGACGCTCATCAGCTTCCCGAACTGCTCGATGGCCGGTTCGCTGATCGCGACGTAGTTGCCCAGCGACTTGCCCATCTTCTCGACGCCGTCGGTGCCGACGAGCAGGGGCACGGTGATGACTGCCTGTGGCGCCTGCCCGCGGGAGCGTTGCAGTTCGCGGCCGACGAGGTTGTTGAAGGTCTGGTCGGTACCGCCGATCTCGATGTCGGCGCGGATCTCGACCGAATCGATGCCCTGGAGCAGCGGGTAGAAGAACTCCGACAGGGAGATCGGCTGCTGAGCCGCGAAGCGTCGCGCGAAATCGTCGCGCTCGAGGAGTTGGGCCACGGTGATCTGCCGGGTGTAGCCGAGCATCTCGGCCACCTGCATGGTCCCGAGCCAGTCAGCGTTGTTCACCACCTCGACACGATCCGGGTCGAGGATGCGCATGAGTTGGTCGAAGTAGCCCTGGGCATTGGCGATCACGTCGTCGGCACTCTGCGCCACCCGGGTCGCGGTGCGCCCGGACGGGTCGCCGACCTGGCCGGTGAAACCGCCGACAACCAGGACGGCGGTGTGCCCGAAGTCCTGGAACTGGCGCAGCTTGCGCAGCACCACGGCGTGTCCGAGGGTCAGCTCGCTACCCGACGGGTCGATGCCGAGCTTGACCCGCAGGGGCCGCTGCTCGCGCCGGGCGGCCAGCAGTCGCTCGACCAGTCCGTCAGCGGGCAGGATCTGGGCGGTGCCCGACACGAGCACCTCGTAGGCGTCGCGCAGGTCGTCGGGCAGCGCTGCGGGCGTCGTCGGCTGGTGGTCACTCACGGGGGTCAGTCTGCCGGTCAGCCACGACCCGTGCGCGCCCACCCGGCCGGAACACCGAAACGGTCGGCTCGCCGGGCAGCCAGAACCGCCACGGCCGATCGGTAGCGGTGGCGATGCCCACCCGTGGGCCTGCCTGCACCCCCGCGGCACGCCGGCCGGGCAGGGATTCCAGGCGCACGGGCGATGCGGGATCGCACAGATCGTTGCCGTTGTGGACCGCCCCAAGGCCCAGGCAGTTGGCCAGCCGAGCCGGGCCGCGGGCGAGCTCGCGTTCCGACTTAACGGTCGGCCGGCGGCTCCAGGCGATGTCGCTGCCCCGAACGACCTCGCCCGCCCGCAGCAGCACGGCCGAGGCCCGTCCCTCGACGGCGCACACGATGTTGGCGCACCAGTGCATGCCGTAGGTGAAGTAGCAATACAGGTGTCCGGGCGGGCCGAACATGACCTCGGTGCGCGGGGTCGGCCCACGGAAGGCATGCGATGCCGGATCGTCGGAGCCTTCGTAGGCCTCGACCTCGGTCAGCCGCAGGGCCACCTCCGCGCCGCCGACCGTAGACACCAGCACCGCACCCAGCAGTCGCGGGGCGAGGTCCAGGGCCGGTCGGGCGAGCAGCTCCCGGGCGATCACTACCCGCCCGGCCTCGTGTTCGCCCAGATCGCCTGGGCATGGACCGTGTCGACGAGCTGGGCAGACTGCTCGGCCACCCGCTCGGGCGCGGTACCGCCGATAGTGGACCGGGCCCGCAGCGCCCCCTCGACCGTCAGCACGCCACGTACCTCGGGCGTCAGGTGCGCGTCGACCTCGGCCAGTTGGGCGTCGCTGAGCTCGGGCAGGTCCAGCCCGCGCTGCTCGCAATAGGACACGAAGGCGCCGCTGATCTCGTGGGCGTCGCGGAACGGCACGCCCTTGCGCACCAGCCACTCGGCGACGTCGGTGGCCAGGGCAAAACCCGACGGCGCAGCAGCGGCCAGCCGCTCGACGTTGACACCCAGGGTGGCGATCATCCCGGTGACGGCCGGCAGCAGCATGAGCAATTGCTCGACGGTGTCGAACACCGGCTCCTTGTCCTCCTGCAGGTCTCGGTTGTAGGCCAGCGGCAAACCCTTCAGAGTGGCGAGCAGGCCGGTCAGGTTGCCGATGAGGCGCCCGGACTTGCCGCGGGCGAGTTCGGCGATGTCGGGGTTCTTCTTCTGGGGCATGATCGAGGACCCCGTCGACCACGCGTCGTCGAGCCGTACCCAGCCGAACTCCGGCGTCGCCCACAGGATGATCTCCTCGCCGATGCGCGACAGGTGCACACCGAGCAGGGCGGCGGCGAACAGGAACTCCGCTACGAAGTCCCGGTCGGACACGG
>JBDTXT010000399.1:0-3215 GCA_040006035.1 Pseudonocardiales bacterium
TCTGGATCACGGTCCCCGGCCGGCGAGGTCGACCACCGAATGGCCGCCGCTGTACTAGCTGACGTTGGCCGCCAGGTCTTCGTAGGCAGGCTGGAGCTCGTCCCACCGCGCGTCGGAGTCGCAGCGCTCACGCCCGGCGAGGTGGGCGGCGAGATCTTCGACATGGACCTGGATCCCCGCCCCGTAGGCAGCCAGATGGTCCAGGGGCATGCCCCGTTCCTCGACGGCCAGGATGGCCTGGTCGCCGTCGGCGGCCAGCGTGACCTCGATGACCTGCTCGGCCGGCTGGCCCGGGTCCATGGTCAGCAGCAGCCGCCGCGGGGGCTCGCACGCATCCACCCGCCCGGTGCCTTCCGCTCCGCTGGAATAAAAGCGCCGGTGGAACTGACCGCCGAGGTGCAGGTCGCCGTCGACCTCGCCGAGCCAGCGGGCCAGACGCCGGGGATCGGTGAGGGCCGACCACAGGTCGTCGATGCCGGTGTCGAAGCGGTCCTGCATGCGCACGACACCCTTGCCATCGGCTGACCGCAGAGTCCCCAGGATGCGGATGCCCGCACGTGCGTTGCTGGTCATCTGGTGCTCTTCCGTTCGCGTTCCCTCGGGCCACTTTGGTCTAGTGCTTAGCTGACGTTTGGCCGCCAGGTCTTCATAGGCCGGGAGGAGCTCGTCCATCCGCGCGGCACCGTCGCAGCGCTCGCGCCCGGCGAGGTGGGCGCCGAGATCTTCGACATGGACCTGGATCCCCGACCCGAAGGCGGCGAGATAAGCCAGGGGCATCCCCCGTTCCTCGACGACCAGGACGGTCTGGTCGCCCTCGGCAGCCAGCGTAGCCTCGATGACGAATTCGTCCTTCTCGTCCATGCCATCGGTCACCACCAGCAGCCGCCGTGGGGGCTCGCACGCTTCCACCCGCCCGGCGCCTTCCCAACCGCTGGAGAAGAAGCGTGCGCGGAACTCACCACCCAGGCGGAGGTCGCCTTCGAACTCGCCGAGCCAGCGGGCCAGACGCCGGGGATCGGTGAGGGCCGACCACAGGTCGTCGATATCGGTGTCGAACCGGTCCTGCATGCGCACGACGCCCTTGCCATCTGCTGCCCGCAGGGTGCCCAGGATGCGGTCGCCTGCTTGTGCCTTGCTGGTCATCTGATGCTCCTTCGCTCGCGTTTGCCCCGCGCCACCTCGGTGTGCAGGGCATCCAATCGCTGCTCCCACAGGGCCCGGTACCGGCCCAGCCATTCATCGACCTCGGCGAGCGGCTGGGGGCGGAGGCGGCAGACCCGCCGCTGCGCTTCCTGGCGGACCTCGACCAGCCCCGCCTCCCGAAGCACCCGCAGGTGCCGCGATGCCCCCGGGCGGGCCACCGGCAGCAGCGCCGCCAGCTCACCCGCGGTTGCCGGGCCGCCGGCCAGGGTCTCCAGCATCGTCCGCCGGCTCTCGTCCGCCAGCGCCCGCAGAACAGCTTCCATGACGCGACTGTACCAAGGTAGTTACGTAACTATCAAGGTACATAACCGAGCGCATGTGCGCCCTGGTCAGGGCGGAGCACGGTGTGCCGGAGCGGACCGGCATTGGCCGCGGCGTTAAGGCAGCGTGAGGTCGGCGCCGCCCGACCTCCCGACGCCCCCCATCAGCACCGCGCGCCCGCCCGGGCGCACCGCAAGCACGGCCGCGCGCACCTGTGACGCGGACGCCTCCCGCGGCAGCAGATCGAGCACGCAGTCGATCGGCCCGCCGGCGAGCTCGCCGATCCGGCGCCGGTCGTCGGCCTCGGCGCCGGTCATCAGGGCGGGCCGCACCCGCGGGCCGAAGCGGCGGACCAGGTCGTCCAGCGCGCGCCCGTTGCGGCCCAGTGGGCACGACCTCCGCGGCGCCCATCGCCAGCACCACGGCGACGCCGGCGCTGCCGAAGCCGCCGGTACGGCACCAGCAGCAGGCTGAGGGCGCACCACCGGCCCGCGTCCGCCGCTTCGCGGGAAAAGGACTGAACGCACTCATCTGCCGCGATGAGGGACGCGGATTCGGCGACGCCGGGCAGTGTAGGGATGGCAACGAGGGGTTCTTGGCCCCTCAGAAGGATGCCCGGCCCCGGGCTCGTAATGGCATCGCAGCGCTCTTAGTTACAGAGCGTGATCGCTTACTAGGGACTGCCGTGCACGTCGCCGCCGTTCGGGGCGGCTGGCGACTTATCGGGCTGACTTGCTGGGGGCGCGCCTATCGGGCATTATGTACTCCCGCCAAGGAGTGCCTTCGTGTTCGGTGGATGCATCCGATAGCGGGAGGGCCGATGCCGAGCGGCGATGAGATCCGAGACGTTCAGCGAGCGACGTGGGCCGGGCTTTCTGCGGGCTGGGAGAAGTGGGACTCGGTCATCATGGATCAGCTGGGCCCGGTCGGCACAGCGATTATCGAGCGTCTCGACATCGCCGATGATCAGCAGCATCTCGACATTGCCGCGGGCACTGGTGAGCCGGGGCTGACCGTCGCCAAGCTCGCGCCGAGGGGACACGTCGTTCTGACCGACCTTGCGGCTGAGATGCTCGACATCGCGACGCGACGAGCGAACGCGCAAGGGATCACCAATTTTGAGACCAGGGTGTGCAGCGCCGACGACCTGCCATTCGGTGACGCGGCATTCGACAGTGTCTCGGTACGGTTCGGGTACATGTTCTTTCCCGACGTCGCCAAAGCGACCGCCGAGTTCGCGCGCGTGCTCGAGCCGGGCGGTCGTCTCTGCTCGTGGGTATGGGTCAAGCCCGGGGAAAACCCGTGGACGACGATCGCCATGCAGGCGATCGCGGCGGAGGCGGTGCTGGCGCCACCCGACCCGGACGGGCCGAATATGTTCCGGTGCGCTGCCCCGGGATATGTCAGTGCCCTGTACGAGGCCGCGGGGCTGCGTGACGTTGCCGAGTGGGACGTCGATGTCGAACTCGTGACGCGATCGCCCGCGCAGTACTGGGAGATGATCAGCGAGCACGTCTCGCTCGCAGTTGGGGCGCTTCAGCAGGTCGACGGGCCGGCCCGGGAGCGGATCGCGAAAGCCGTCATCGCCAAGGTCAGCACCTGCGAAGAAGACGGCAAGGTAAGGATTGCGGGCGTGGCCCGCTGCATCGCCGGCACGAAGTAGGGACGCCCGAACTGGAGCGTCTGCGCACAGTTGCCGAGCCGCGCAGCTCATCTTGGCAGCCGGGAATAGTCGGCGTTCGGTGCGCCTC
>JBDTXT010000400.1:0-3195 GCA_040006035.1 Pseudonocardiales bacterium
GCCAGCAATCTGGCGCCAGATTGTGCGGTCGACTGGCCATGCTCTGGGGAGCGCATTGTCGGCAGAGAGCACTTCGTCGCCGTCCAGGCCCGGTATCCGACCAAGACCGGCCGCTGGCGCTTCGACGTGCACCGCCTCGTCGCCGGCGACGACACCGCCGTGAGCGAGGTGACCGCGACCGACGGCGAGCAGTCCGCCCGCGTGATCGCCTTCTCGGAGGTCGCCGACGGTCTCATCGCACACCAGGTCGAGTACTGGCTCATCCCCTACGATCCTCCCGCGGGCCGCGAGGACCTGACTCGTCCCATCGACCGCATCCCCTGACTGCCGCCCTGCGAATGGAATGCGGTGACGACGGCGGTGATGGCGTGAACCGACGTCGCGCAAGTTGCGGGCGCCGCGGGGGCTCGTCGTAAACGCCTGGATCTGCGCGGCAGCTTCGACCCACCGCCGAAGGACCACACATGACGCTCCGAGTGGGAGTCATCGGCACCGGCATGATCGGCCAGGATCACATTCGGCGGATCACCCAGGTGCTGTCCTGGCGAACCCATAGCTGCGGGCCACCGCAGACTGGGCAGAGTGCAGACTCAGACGATCCGCGAAACGGGCCATCCTCACCGACGCGGCGGCGTCACCGTTCTTCGCCGCGCGGAGTAGGTCCTTCGCCTGCCGGCGCAACTGGTCGAAGTCAGCTCCTGCCGGAAGCTCAGCCATGACGTCTCCCAAGTGTGCTTGCGGTTCGCGTGCCAGGCAGAGGAGCACGTCACCCACTACCGAAGGGTGTCACAGGAGAGGTGGACTTGCGTCGCGCGGTTTAGCCTGCGGCCTCCCGCTTGAGCGCTTGTCGCAGTTCCCGCAACCCGGGAACACCTCGCAGTCCGTCTGGGGTGGGGTAGAGCCGGCAAGCCAGCGCTGGCGGAGCGTCGGGCCGCGCGAACGGGTCGGAGCCGTTGAGCAGGATCGTTGGGGAGCCCACGAAGCCACGCTGCTGCGCCTGGTCCTGGCTGGCGATGATCGTGCGGGTGACGGTGGCCTGCACTCGGGTGTCCGCCACGGCGGTCATGATCAGTTCGGCGGCGGCGGCCTCGTTCGGGCAGTCCGGAACAACTAGCAGCTCGATGTCCACGCCTAGGTGGGTGGTGTGAATCGGGCGTCTGGGAGGCGGCGTTTCGCGCGGATCGGTGCTGCGTACCGGTCGTGGCCGTGTGTCGTCGCGGCCGCGACCCGCGGTAGGAGGGGCGTGCGGCGGCGGATCGCCGTTCGGCGGGTGTGCCGGGCGGTGAGGGCGACCGTCGGCACCTGCAGGACGCTCGTCCTGGCCGGTCAGGCGGTCGCGGTGGCCCATCCGGTGCCGGTCGAGCGCAGCCCGAGCGCGGTGAGACGAGCGACGTTGATTGCGGCGGCGAGGAGGTTGAAGTCGGCGTCGACCTTGTCCTTTCCGCGGACCCGGGCTCGTCGTCCGCCGTGTTTGCGGCGCATCAGATGCGCGAGCTTGCGTTCGACTTTCGGCCGGGTCGCGCGGTAGTCGGCTTGCCATTCCGGTTGCCGCTGTTCCGCGCGGGCGTCGGCCAGCCGCTGCTCATGACGGCCGACACTGACCGTGCGTCCGCTGGTGGCGGTGGTGCACTGCGCGCGTAGTGGGCAGGCCGCGCACCCTTCGCCGAAGTAGGCGATGCCGTCTCCGTCGCGGCCGCGCCGGATCGGCATGGTCACCTCGCCTGGGCAGGTCACGGTGTCGGCGTCCAGATCGATGACGAACCGGTCCTTGGCGAACAGCCCACTGGCGGCTGTCGGGGGCTGGGTCTTGCAGCCCGAGGCGATGTTCGCGCCGGCCAGCAGGTCCAGGAACGCCCCGCTGCCGTAAGCCGCGTCGCCGTAAACCGCGGGCTCCTCGGCCGGGACCGGCCGGTCGCTGGGCTCGGCATCGTCACCGGCCGGCGTGCCAGCCGGTCCGCTGACCGGCCCGCTGGCCGGCTCGGTGTGGTCGTCGTCTGTCTCATCGCCGGTCGCGCCGCCAGTCGCATCGGCGGGGCGGTGCTCATCGAGCAGGTCGTCGATGAGGCCCTCCGCGACGGCGGCGTCACCGACGTTGCCGGCGGACACCACGGTGTCGGTGACGATCTCGCTGTCCGGGTCAACCGCGACGTGGCCCTTGTAGCCGTCGAAACTGCGGGCGGAGGTCTTGTGCCCGTGCCGCGCGTCCGGGTCGACGGTGGAGATGATCCGGTCCTTGGCGACCCTGCGGGCGATCCGAAACACCCCTGCCTCGGTCTGCTCCAGGTCCTGGCCGACCACGCTCGCGAGCAGCTGCGCCGCCTGCTCCACCGGCTCGGTCAACTCCCGGCCCTCCAGCAACAGCAGACAAGCGTGGGCGTCCCGAGCGCGGCTGTCGATCAACTGTTCGCGGGCCTGTGCGTCGTCCCAGTCGATCTGCGGCTTGGCGGTGCTGGCGTAGTCATCACCGCTGACCAGCACCGCCCGCAGCCGTGCCTGCAGCTCGGCCTCGGCGACATGCAGCAGGCCGCGCAGCGCCGATCGGATCAACGTCAGGGTGTCCATCGTGGCGACCGCGTCATACAACGGCGTGGAATCCAACACCCTGCGGGCGCCGACCAACCCGGCCGCCGCCGCCGCCACCAGCGTCACCTCGAAGATCCTGCGCGGCTTGGCCGAGACCGCCAGCCGGGCCCGCATGTCGACCAGCACGGTGTGCGCGAACCGGCCCCAGCCCTCGCCGTCATAGCCACCGACCCCGGCCGCGTAGCGCCAGCGGTTGTCGAAGCAAAACCGGTCGACCGCTTCCCGATCCGACAGACCCTCCAACCGCTGCAGCACCATCACCGTCGCGACGACCGACGGCGGCACCGACCGTCGACCCCGACAGCTGAACAGATCCGCGAACATATCATCCGGGAACAGCCGGTCCCGCTCACGATGCAGCACCGAGTACACCGAGTTCGCCGGCAACGCCTGCTCACAGAACCGGTTCACCTCATCAAGCAGATCGCCCTGCCGCTCCGCCATCCCCAACGACATGCCACGCTCCAGAAGAAGCCCCCGCACCTACAGGGATTCTCCCGAAACGATCAAGAAAAGCCGGGACCGCCACGCGGCGAAAGACACCACCCACCCAGTGAGGCCAGCCTCGGACCGCCGAGCGGGTGGTTGCGCTGATCGTTGCCGTGTGGGCAA
>JBDTXT010000401.1:0-3190 GCA_040006035.1 Pseudonocardiales bacterium
GATGGGTACTACGTCTCAGATGTGACCACATCCGCAGGCCAGCGGTCAATCGCGGCGGCCCGCTAGGGTCCAACCTCACACGAGAACGAGGAGGGGTCGATGACCTGGACCTGGCGGCTGGAGTCCGTCGACGGCAGCGAGCTCAGCGATCCGGCCTCGCCCGCCCACTCGAACCAGTCCGACGCCGAGAGCTGGCTGGGGGAGCACTGGCGCGAACTCGCCGCGGCCGGCGTCACCCAGGTCACCCTGCTCGAGGCCGACAAGCAGGTGTACGGCCCGATGCCCCTGGGCGAGGACTGACCCCGGTTCCTCAGCGCCGCGCAGCGGGCGCGGGCAGAGTCGCAGCCCGCCGCGGGCCGTAGGCGATCAGGAAACGGTCGCGGAAGGCGTCCATCCGCCAGATCGGCGCGTCTGGCCCCGGTCGCATACCGTCCTGCCAGCCCCAGCCGGCGATCCGTTTCAGCACTGCTGGATCGTGCGCGATGATGGTGATCGGCACCTGGTGGCTGGCGCCGCGACCGGACACGATCGCGGCGGGCTGGTGGTCGCCGTACACGACGAGGACGAGATTGTCGTCGTGCGAACTCTGCACGAATCCGATCAGCGAATTCAGCGAGTACTCGACCGATCGGCCGTACGCGGCCCGTACGCGGCCAGGGTCGGGCCATACCTCGCCCGGCGACTGGCCCTGGTGCGGCATGGGATCGAACACCGAGCCATCACCGACCGTGCTCCAGTCGATTAGGTGCGGAATCGGCGTCCACGGCGTGTGACTCGACGTGAGGTCGATCTCGCCCATCACCGGAGGATGATCGGGCTGCGCGAGCTCGTTACGTTGGAACGCCGACAGGGTGTACTGGTCGGGCATGGTTGAGTAGCTGAATTTCGGGCCGGCGTAACCCATGTTGCGCGCGTCGTAGATCTTGTCGTAGTCATAGAACAGCTTTCCCTCCGGCCAGTCCCTGGTGTTCGACGGGACGTAGTCGACCGTTCGCCATCCCGCGCGCTTGAACGCGCGGGTGAGGGTGAACCGATTGCTCGCGAGAAGGTTGTTGTATCGCAGCTGGTTGTCGATCCACAGCCCGGATTGCAGCGTCGAGTGGGCCAGCCAGCTGATGCCGCCGTAGGTCGGTGAGGTCAGGTATGCGCTCTGAGCAGAGAACCCGGCCGCACGCAGACGCTTGGTGCCCGAATCCAGGACGGCGTCGACTCGGGCAGCGAAGGCCGAGTCCTGCACCGCGACGCGTCCGTAGCTCTCCACCACAGCGACGATGACGTCCTTGCCGCGCAAGCTGGTCAGTAGGGCATCACCCGGGGTGTCGTGGAACGGGTCGGCGCCGGCCAGCTTCGCGAACCTCTGCTCGTCGCGAATGTCGGTGCGCACCTGGCTCACGCGGCCGACGGCGAGGGTGGCTGCGCTCGTCGACGCGACGGGTGCACCTCCGACGAGTTGGAGCCCGAACGCGGCGCACACGATCCAGACGACGCCTAGCGCGGTCACCGCGCGGATCGAGGTGCCGCGGTGCCTGTCGACGAGCCGCGTCACGCGCCGCACCGCCAGTGGCAGCAGGACGAGTAAGGCCAAGCACAGGACTGCGACCGCAACGAGGGTGATGATCGCGTCGCGCCGTCCGATCGAGTCGCCCAGGACGCCTACGGCGGATCCGAAGTAGGCCCAGTCGATCACCGGGTGGAACGGTCGGCCCAAAGCCGCGAAGAAGCCCATGTCAAGGATCTTCAGGATCGTGAGCAGGCCGAGAGCGATCCCGACGATCGGCGTCGTCAGTCGCCTCGCCCGTTGCGGCAGTACGAGGATGAGCGCGACGAGAAGCAGCCCCTCGATCGGGATGCGGGCGAACGCGAGGGGCGTGAGATCGGTGGTTTCATTCGGCGCGACAAGGGCAAACCATACGAGCAGGCCGGCCATGACGGTGATCACGGGTGACGCGATACGCGCTGCGCGCTGTCGCCCCATGCTTGACCGGACAGGCGCCAGGTCCCGATGGTGCGACAGCCACCACACTTCCTGGCCGAAGGATTCAGCGAGCAGAGCCAACGATGCGGCCAGTGCGATCACCATCGCGTTGCGCGGCAGGACGTCGGCCGCCGCGATCGTCAGCACGATGCCCTGGATGGCTGCGACAACCTTGCACCAGTAACGCGGTGGTACCACCGTCGCGCGCAGCCACGGGAGCAGCCAACCGGCGGCGTAGTAGGTGTAGCGCGCCGCGCCGATCGCGAGCACCCAGGCGCCGACGGACGGCGTCACGTAGACACTCAGGACCAGGATCAGAAACGCGTCGACCTCCATGTCGAAGCGCGCGCCAAGCGATGTTGCTTCGGTACGCCGAGCCACCCAGCCGTCGGCGGCATCAAGGAGCAACGCCGCGGCCGCAAGCAGCACCAGGAGAGTCACCGATGCGGATCGACCGAACGAATTTGCAACGAGCGCCGCTACGCCGCCGACGAGAGTTGCTCGGGCCAGCGTCACCCGATTGGCCGGCCCGAGCGCGTCGGTGCCGTGGTGGGCCAGGGCCAGCGCCAGCACCGCGTTGGTGAGCACGCCAGTGGCAACACCGACGACCCAGCCCACGCCGCTGAGCCCGACCGTCGCGTCGAGCGCCACGAGCAACATCAGTTGGCTGATCAACCCGATGACCGGGCCGATGCGGACACAACGCACAGGACCCCCGTGGTTTGGATACACACTGGGATACGCGGGGTGCAATGCTCCGGTTCATCCGGCAGCCGAGGGAGGTGAGGATGGTGGGTGACGCGCGGGCGTTCTGGCTGCGCGAACCCGGTGTGGGCGAGATCAGGGATGCGCCCCTGCCCGACCCCGGCCCTGACGACGTCCTGATCCGCACCCTGCGCTCCGGCGTGAGCCGCGGAACCGAGACGCTCGTCTTCCACGGCGGCGTGCCGGCCAGCCAAAACGCCGCGATGCGGGCACCGTTCCAGGAGGGCGAGTTCCCCGCGCCGGTCAAGTACGGCTACCTCAACGTCGGCGTCGTCGAACACGGTCCGGCCGAACTGCGTGGGCGCACCGTCTTCTGCCTGTACCCGCACCAGACCGCCTACGTGGTTGCCGCCGGTGCGGTCGTCGTCGTGCCCGAGGACGTGCCGCCGGAGCGAGCGGTGCTCGCCGGCACCGTCGAGACCGCCGTCAACGCCCTGTGGGACGCCGCAC
>JBDTXT010000402.1:0-3170 GCA_040006035.1 Pseudonocardiales bacterium
TGGGCGTCCTACCTGCGCTACAACCAGGCGTTCGCGCAGGCCTTGGCTGAGGAGGCCGCGCCGAACGCGCGCGTGATGATTCAGGACTATCACCTGTTCCTGGCGCCGCGGATGTTGCGCACGCTGCGCCCGGATCTGCGCATCGGGCACTTCACCCACACGCCGTGGGTCTCGCCGGACTACATCGCGATGCTGCCCGACGACGTCGCCTATGCGATCGTCGACGGGCTGCTCGGCGCCGACGTCATAGGCTTTCACACCGAACGATGGGCCGCATTGTTCCGCGCGACCTGCCAGGCCGTCCTGGGTCGCGAGCCCGCGGGCGTGCAGGTGTTCCCGCTGGGCACCGACCCGGACGAGATGCATCAACTTGCCTACCGGCGCGACGTCGAGAGCTCGATGCGGGTGCTGGTCGACGCCGTCGGCGACCGGCAGGTGATCGGACGGGTCGATCGCACCGAGCTGTCTAAGAACGTCTGGCGCGGGCTACTGGCCTACCGCGAACTGCTGCGCACCTACCCGGAGTGGCGCGGCCGGGTGGTGCACGCGGTGTACAACAACCCGTCCCGCGAGGACCTGCCCGCCTATCGCGAATACACCGCCTCGATCGAACGGCTCGCCGCCGAGATCGACGACGAGTTCGGTACCGAGGAATGGGCGCCGATGCTGCTCGAGATTGTCGATGACTACCCGGCCGCGCTCGCCGTGCTGCGGCGCAGCGACGTGCTGTTCGTCAACTCGGTCCGCGACGGAATGAACCTCGTCGTGCTGGAAGGGTTGGTGGTCTCGGAGCGGGAGCCGGCGGTTGTGCTGTCGCGCGAGGCCGGGGCGGCCGAGACGCTCGGTGCCGATGCGCTGCAGGTCAACCCCTTCGACGTGTCCGCGACGGCCGAGATGCTGCACGCGGCGCTGCAGATGTCGCACGGCGAGCGAGCCGAACGAGCAGGGCGGATGCGCCAGGCCGCGATCCGGTTACCGCCGACGCAGTGGTTCCAGGCCCAGCTCGACGCGCTCGGCTGAGACCCCCGCGGATGACCACTGGGCAGTCGCGGTCGCGGGCCCTGGACGGCACCCGCACCCGCACCCGACGTAACGCAAATTCGTGATCATCTACGAGTTAGCGCGCCATCCGACCCTAACTCCTAGTTGATCAACGTCATGGCGACGCGACGACGTGACCTCTAGCCGCGCCCACCCACCTCATCAGACCGGGGCGAGGGCGATCAGTAACGCGAGCACCCCAGCCGGCCCATCGACGTGCACGTCCGCCGCGCCGTCCAGCGCCAACACCTCGTCCGACGAGGCGGCCACCCCCCAGGCCCGCTGACCCCGCGCCCGCAACGCCCGCACCACCCCGAACGCAGGAAGATCACCCACGTCGTCGCCGGCGAACAGGACGACGTCGGGCTCGAAGTGATCCACCAGCCGTCGCAGCACGGCTCCCTTGTCGTAACCCGGCATTCGGATCTCCAGCACGTTGCGCCCGTCGTGCGTCTCCAGCCCCAGTGAGGCCGAGAGCTCGCCGAGCGGTTCTCGTATCGCGTCGAGCGCGGCGTCTGGATCGCCCGCCCGCCGGGTGTGCACGACCAGCGACAGCCGCTTGTCCTCGATCCACACCCCTGGATCGGACGTGGCGGCCGTCACGAGCGCGGGCAACCGGGCGCGCAACTCGTTGATCGCCGGCGGCGCGTCCGCAGTGACCAGCTCGCCCCCGTGCCAGTTCTCGGCGCCGTAGAGCCCCTCGATGACCACTCCAGGCACCGCATCGAAGCCACCCAGGCGGGCCGCGGTGCCGGCGTCCCGTCCGGTGATCACGGCGATCTGGGCGCCGGCCTGGGCGAGAACGGTCAGCGCATCGATGACCCCCGGCTCCGGTCGCGATTCGGCCGGATCGGCGACGATCGGCGCCAGGGTGCCGTCGAAGTCGAGCGCGATCAGTGTCCGGGGCAGCGCTGCCCGCACCGCAATGGCGATCTCGGCGACGGCATCAGCGGGGGGCATGTCCCTCATCCTGCTGGATCCGACGGCCGCGGCACCTAACCTGGTTAACTTCGGGTCGACGGCTGAGGACGGAGACGGATGGCGAAGCGGGTCCCGGTGCTCGCAGTGCTCGTCGCCGCCGTGCTGGCCGGCTGCGGCGCCGATCTCGCCCACAACCGCACCAGCGCCGCAAGCAAGGCGCCGCCCGCAGCGGCCGTGACTCCGGCCGAAGTCGTCGCGGCAGCCCCACGGGTGTCGGTGCCGAAGGCCAAGCCCAAGCTCAAGCCCAACGCCTGCGTCGGCAATGCCGCGCCGCAACTGGTCCTGGTCAGCGTGACCAAGCAGCATCTCTGGCTGTGCGCCGCTGCGCACCTCGTTTACAGCGCCGCGGTGACCACCGGCATCGACACGCCCGACACCAGCACGCCCACCGGCAGCTACCAGATCCAGGCCAAGGAAACCGACCGGACCTTGACGCTGCTCAGCGGCGCCCAGTACCAGGTGAACTACTGGATCCCCTTCGACGCGCCGCTGTTCGGGTTCCACGACTCGTCCTGGCAGAGGTTCCCGTACGGCAGTCCCCGGTATCGCACCGAGGGCTCGCACGGCTGCATCCACACCCCGCTGGCCGCGATGAAGTACCTCTATGACTGGGCCGACATCGGCGCAACCGTCACGATCCGCCCCTGATCTGAGCCGATAGTGGTTCGGACACCCGCGCTGGACGGGTGAGCGAACCACTATCTGTGTGTCGCGGGGCACACTCTCAGGCTGAGGTTGAGCGACACGTTCGCAGGTTCTGCGCGACACGCCGAGCGTCGTCGGTGCGGGATGTGAGAATCGAGCCCGACGCAACGACAACTGGCGCGACACATGATTGGGGCAGGCGCGACCGTGGCATCTGGCGACACCGACTCGTTCGTGCACCTGCACGTACACACCGAGTATTCGATGCTCGACGGTGCCGCCCGGCTCGACGAGTTGTTCGCCGAGACGGCCCGCATGGGCATGCCCGCACTGGCGATGACCGATCATGGCAACGTCTTCGGCGCCTACGACTTCTACAAGAAGGCCAAGGCTGTCGGTGTCAAGCCGATCATCGGCCTCGAGGCCTACCTCACCCCGAACACCTCGCGTTATGACCGCAGCCGGGTCCGCTGGTCCGGCGGTGGCGACGACGACGTCTCCGG
>JBDTXT010000403.1:0-3157 GCA_040006035.1 Pseudonocardiales bacterium
CAGGACTCGATCTACGGCTACCAGGTCACCAACGTCGAGTCGCAGACCCGCAACACGTCCTCGCTGCTGCACTGGACGCGCCGAATGGTCCAGCTGCGCAAGGCCAATCCCGCGTTCGGACTGGGTAGGTTCACCGACATCGGGGGTAGCAATCCCTCTGTGCTCAGCTTCGTACGTGAATTCGGCGACGACATCGTGCTTTGCGTCAACAATCTGTCGCGCTTCCCCCAACCGGTCGAACTCGACCTGCGGCCTTGGGAGGGCGTCGAGCCGATCGAACTGCTCGGCGGCACACATTTCCCGGCCATCGGCGAACTGCCGTACCTGTTGACGCTGGCCGGGCACGGCTTCTACTGGCTGCGCATCCCCCGCAAACCGCAGCCCACCTTGGAGCCCGCAGCCGCCGGGGAGAGCGCGGCCAGCGAGGTGCTCGCGTGATCTCCCGCGACCAGCTCCAACCACTCGTGCAGTACTGGTTGCCGGCTCAGCGCTGGTTCGCCGGCAAGGGGCGCGACCCCTCGGTCGAGGTGGAGCAGCTGGCCGTACTGAGCGACGCGGAGCCCGACGTGTCGATCTGGATCGCCCACGTCACCTACGCCGACGGCGGCAGCGAGACCTACCAGCTGCCCTTGGCGCAGCGCGATGCGCCGGTCGGGCACCTCGAGCACGTCCTGCTCGGAACGCTCGACTCCGGTGACGGCCCACGTTGGGTCTATGACGCGCTGCACGACAAGGACGTCACGCAAGCGTGGCTGGAGGGCATCCACGACGCGTCGGGCCACGGTGCGCTGCGGTTCGTGCGCAACGTCGAGGCCGCCGCCATCCCCGTCGGCGAGCAGAGCCTGGTGAGCACCGCGGAGCAGTCCAACACCTCGCTGATGTACGGCGACGCCGCCATTCTCAAGGTGTTCCGCCGCCTGCAGCCCGGCATCAACCCCGACATCGAGATCCATGCGGCATTGGGCGAGCTCGGCGCCCCCCACATCGCCCGGCTGCTCGGTTCGGTGTCGGCCGAGCTCGACGGCGCCCCATACGCCCTGGCGATGCTGCAGGAGTACCTGAGCAGCGCCACCGACGGCTGGGAGCTGGCCAAGGCCAGCGTGCGCGACCTGATGGCCGAGGCGGACCTACACGCGGAGGAGGCCGGCGGCGATTTTGCCGGCGAGGCCGAGCGGCTCGGTGCCGCTGTAGCCCAAACCCATGCTGATCTGGCGGCCGCATTCGGGCAGAGCGCTGCGGCGGCCGACGAACTCGCCGAGCGCGTCGCGGGCATGCACGCCCGCCTCGAGGCCGCCATGCGAGTCGTACCCGAGCTGACCCCGCTGGCCGAGGGACTGCGGGCGACCTTCGACGCGGTGAGCACGATCGACGAGCCCTTGACGCTCCAGCGCATCCACGGCGACCTGCACCTGGGCCAGGTTCTGCGCACCGTGCGCCGGTGGGTCGTCATCGACTTCGAGGGCGAGCCGATGGCCGACCTGTCCGCGCGCCGCGACGCCGACTCTCCGCTGCGCGACATCGCCGGGATGCTGCGCTCGTTCGAGTACGCCGGTCACTACCGGATCATCGAGACCGGCACCGACGCGCAATTGTCCTACCGCGCCGACGAATGGACCCAGCGCAACCGGAACGCGTTCTGCGACGGCTACGCAGCTGCGGCGGGATACGACCCACGCGCTCAGACGGAACTGCTGCGTGCGTTCGAGTCCGACAAGGCCGTCTATGAAGCGGTATACGAGGCCCGCAACCGGCCGACCTGGCTGCCCATTCCCCTCGCCTCGCTGGCTCGGCTGGCCAAGGAAGGCGCCCAATAATGAGCGCGATAGGCACGAGCGAACTGGATCGGCTGGTCGCGGGCGCGCATCACAACCCGCACGCCATCCTGGGCGCACATCCCACCCCCGACGGCAAGACGATGATCCGCACCTTGCGGCCGGAGGCGAATGCCGTCGCGGCAGTGGCGGGCGCCGACCGGGTCGAGCTCAAGCGCATCCACGACGCCGGGGTATTCGAGGGCGCGCTGCCCGGCGCCCTCACCGACTACCGCCTCGTCGTCGAGTACGGCGAGAACACCGTCACCGTCGATGACCCCTATCGCTGGCTGCCGACCCTGGGCGAGATCGACCTGCACCTGATCGGCGAGGGGCGCCACGAGAACCTCTGGGCGGTGCTCGGCGCGCACGTCCGTAGCTACGACACCCCTGGCGGCGCCGTCACCGGCACGTCCTTCGCGGTGTGGGCACCGAACGCCAGAGGCGTGCGAGTCGTAGGCGACTTCGATTACTGGTCCGGGCGCGCACTGCCGATGCGGGTACTCGGATCGTCCGGGGTCTGGGAGCTGTTCGTCCCCGACGTCGGCGACGGTTGCCGCTACAAATTCTCGATCCTCGGCGCCGACGGGCAATGGCGCGAGAAGGCCGACCCGATGGCCTTCGCCACCGAGGTTCCGCCGGCCACTGCATCGGTCGTGCACACGTCGCACTACGAGTGGGGCGACGCCGATTGGCTGGACAAGCGCGCCAGCACCGCCTGGCACGCCGCACCGATGTCGATCTACGAGGTGCATATCGGCTCGTGGCGCGACGGGCTGAGCTACCGCGACCTGGCCGAACAGCTCGTCGCGCACGTGGTCGAGATGGGCTTCACCCACGTCGAGTTCCTCCCGGTCGCCGAGCACCCCTATGGCGGCTCGTGGGGTTACCAGGTGTCGTCGTACTACGCGCCCTCGTCGCGCTTCGGCAGCCCGGACGAGTTCCGCTTGCTCGTCGACGCGCTGCACGCAGCGGATATCGGCGTCATCGTCGACTGGGTGCCGGCACACTTCCCCAAGGACGCCTGGGCGCTGGCTCGCTTCGACGGCACGCCGCTCTACGAGCACGCCGACCCGCGCCGCGGCGAGCAGCCCGACTGGGGCACCTACGTGTTCGACTTC
The DNA here is from genome assembly GCA_040006035.1 of Pseudonocardiales bacterium. Classification (GTDB taxonomy): domain Bacteria; phylum Actinomycetota; class Actinomycetes; order Mycobacteriales; family Jatrophihabitantaceae; genus QHCC01. Next base: position 2,933 of record JBDTXT010000403.1, read on the forward strand.
GGGCGCAGCGAGGTGCGCAACTTCCTCGTCGCCAACGCGATCTACTGGCTGGAGCAGTTCCACATCGACGGCCTGCGTGTCGACGCAGTGGCCTCGATGCTCTACCTCGACTACTCCCGCGAGGCCGGCGAGTGGGAGCCGAACATCCACGGTGGCCGCGAGAACCTCGAGGCGGTCGCCTTCCTGCAGGAGATGAACGCCACCGTCTACAAGCGGGTGCCCGGC